>NZ_CEXPNT010000008.1:0-44862 GCF_982709265.1 Candidatus Marivariicella framensis
ATACTCCTTAAATCAAAAGATATATATAAAATAAAAGTAAACTTAATCGAAGAGTTTTATAACACATACAAACAAATAAACAATCTATAACTGCATTTGTAATGGTTTAATTAGCGAATAGCTGGGCCTATAATTAGTTTATCACATATAAGATCAGCTCACTTTATGTATAAAGTGAGCTATGAACCACACATTAGGCAGTCGTCATCTTCAGAAGATTTAGATTGTGCAAGCATTTGTTTCAATTCTTCAGGAGATAAAGGTTCAACAGGAACAGGGTTCTTTCCGTCTACAGATATTGTAGCTTCAGTTGTTGGCAATTCAACTTTAACAGTTTCTACTTTTTTCTGTTTATTATCCAAAGTAAATTTAATTGCATCTACTGCTGATTTAGTCCTTAAATAATACATTCCTGTTTTTAAACCTGATTTCCATGCATAGAAATGCATTGATGTCAATTTAGCCATTGTAGCTCCTTCCATGAATAGGTTTAAAGACTGTGATTGATCTATGAAATATCCTCTATGACGAGACATATCAATAATATCTTTCATACTCATTTCCCAAACAGTTTTATATAATTCCTTTAAATCATCTGAAATACCTTCTATATTTTGAATTGAACCATTAGCTCTCATAAGTTCTTGTTTCATATCTTCATTCCATAAACCTCTATCTACAAGATCTTCTAATAAATGTTTATTTACAACAATGAATTCTCCAGACAATACTCTTCTTGTGTAAATATTTGAAGTGTAAGGCTCAAAACATTCATTATTTCCTAAAATTTGAGATGTAGAAGCTGTGGGCATTGGAGCTACTAATAGAGAGTTACGCACTCCATGTTTTGCAACTTGCTTACGAAGTTTTCCCCAATCCCATCTTCCACTAAGCTCCTTGTCCTTTATACCCCAAAGGTTATATTGAAACTCACCTTCTGAAATCGGAGAGCCTTTATAAGTTTCATAAGGACCATCTTTTTTTGCCTCTTCCATTGAAGCAGTAACAGCTGCAAAATATAATGTTTCAAATATTTCTTGATTTAATTGTTTAGCTTCTTCACAAGTAAAAGGTAGGCGAAGTTTAATAAAAGCATCTGCAAGACCTTGAACACCTATACCAATTGGCCTATGTCTGAAATTAGAGTTTTGAGCTTCTATAACAGGATAATAATTTCTATCAATAACTCTATTCAAGTTTTTTGTAACATGCTTAGTGACTTCAAAAAGATTTTCATGATCAAATGAGTTGTCTTTTATGAACATCGGAAGTGCAATAGATGCAAGATTACAAACTGCTATTTCGTCACTTGATGTGTATTCAATAATCTCTGTACATAAATTTGAAGACCTAATAGTACCTAAGTTTTTTTGATTAGACTTTCTATTAGCCGCATCTTTATATAGCATGTAGGGGGTTCCTGTTTCTATTTGAGATTCAAGTATTTTCTCCCATAGTTCGCGTGCTTTAATAGTTTTTCTTCCTTTACCCTCTTTTTCATATTTCAGATATAGTTTGTCAAACTCTTCGCCATGACAGTCATGAAGTCCAGGGCATTCACTTGGACACATTAGAGTCCACTTGGCATTATCCTCAACACGCTTTAAAAATAAATCTGGGTTCCACATTGCATAGAATAAATCTCGAGCACGCATTTCTTCTTTTCCATGATTTTTCTTTAAATCAAGAAAGTCAAAAATATCAGCATGCCAAGGCTCAACATAAATAGCAAAAGAGCCTTTTCTTTTACCTCCTCCTTGGTCAACATATCTAGCTGTACCATCAAATACTCTTAGCATAGGAACAATTCCATTTGAAGTTCCATTTGTTCCAGCAATATAAGATCCAGTTGCTCGAACATTATGTATTGAAAGACCTATTCCTCCAGCTGACTGAGAGATTTTAGCTGTATTTTTTAAAGTATCATAAATTCCATCTATACTATCCTCTTTCATACTTAATAAAAAACAAGAAGACATTTGAGGCTTGGGAGTTCCTGAATTAAAAAGAGTTGGTGTAGCGTGGGTGAAGAACTTTTTAGACATCAAATCATAAGTCTTTAAAGCAGAAGCAATATCATTCATATGGATACCAATCGAAACTCTCATAAGCATATGTTGAGGACGTTCTGCTATTTGACCGCTCAGCTTTAGCAGGTAAGAACGCTCTAAAGTTTTAAAACCGAAATAATCATAGTCAAAATCTCTGTTGTATAAAAGACTTGAGTCTAGTAAATCAGCATTTTTATTAATAATTTCATATACTTCATCAGATAGCAAAGGTGCCTTTTTACTGTTTCTAGGATTTACATATTCATATAAGTCTTTCATTGTCTCACTGAATGACTTTTTTGTGTTTTTGTGTAAATTAGAAACAGAGATTCTAGCTGCCAGTTGAGCATAATCCGGGTGGGTAGTAGTCATGGTTGCAGCAATTTCAGCAGCTAAATTATCTAATTCTGAAGTTGTTACACCATCATAAAGACCTTCAATTACTCTCATGGCAACTCTTACAGGATCCACTAATCCGTTTAATCCATAACAAAGTTGACTTATTCTTGAAGTAATTTTATCAAAAATTACAGGTTCTTTACGGCCGTTTCTTTTAACTACATCCATTTGTTTTTATGTTTATTTAAGTGCTTAGCTAAGCATTTACACTGGTTCTTAAATAGTTATCTATTATTCTAAAACAACAACTAGAAATCAGCGTCAAAGCTAATTTTAGTATCATCTTCTTTTGTTAAAACACCTGCTTTTTGATATTCAGAAACTCTTTTTTCAAAAAAATTAGTTTTTCCTTGTAAAGAAATCATATCCATAAAATCAAAAGGGTTAGTAACGTCAAACTGTTTTCCACAGTTGAGCTCAACCAATAAACGATCTGTTACAAACTCTAAATATTGAGTCATCAGTTTAGCATTCATTCCAATAAGACTTACAGGTAATGACTCAGTAACAAATTCTCTCTCAATATTAAGTGCGTCTAAAAGTATTTCTTCAATTCTTTCTTTGGAAACTTTATTTACAAGGTGCTTGTTGTGAAGATGAACTGCAAAATCACAATGTACTCCTTCATCTCTTGAGATAAGTTCATTAGAAAATGCTAAACCAGGCATCAAACCTCTTTTCTTTAGCCAAAAAATTGAACAAAATGCGCCAGAGAAAAAGATACCTTCAACTGCAGCAAAAGCAATTAACCTCTCTGCAAATGAATCAGAATCAATCCATTTAAGAGCCCAGTCTGCCTTCTTTTTAATTGCAGGAAATACTTCAATAGCTTTAAATAATCTATCCTTTTCAACTTCATCTTTTACGTAGGTATCTATTAATAATGAATATGTTTCGGAATGAATGTTTTCCATCATAATTTGAAAACCATAGAAAAATTTTGCTTCAGAATACTGTACCTCATTAACGAAATTTTCTGCTAAATTTTCATTAACAATGCCATCAGATGCAGCAAAAAATGCTAAAATATGTTTAACGAAATACCTTTCATCATCAGAAAGCTTATTATTCCAATCAGCAAGATCTTCACTTAAATCTATTTCTTCAGCAGTCCAGAAACTAGCCTCCATTTTTTTATACCATTCCCATATATCATGGTGTTGAATTGGAAATATTACAAATCTATTTGCATTTTCTTGGAGTATAGGTTCAATCGCTTTCGTCATTTTCTGCTTTTTAATAAATTAATTTTACTTTTCTTTTGCTTCTAACAAAGATTTAAAAATGTAATAACAATTGAAAGGGGTACTTATTCACAAAGAGGCTTAGTTTTTAACAAAAAGGATGATAAATCTTGTTTTGAATAAAAATCAATAAAGTTTTAAATACATGATCTTCAGTGTTTTAAAAATTAATTTCTCTGTTAAACCCCTTCTTTACTGAGAGCGCGACTTAAGCCATTTTTTGGCAGTTACTGATAATTTTCTGTACCAAGATTCTCCAAATTTTCTAATTAATGCGTTTTTAACAAACTTATAAACTGGAACCTTTAGCTCTGAACCCAAGCTACAAGCCGAATCACAAATAGACCATTCATGATAATTTACTGCTGTAAATTCAGAATAATTTTGAATTCTAATTGGATATAAGTGACACGAGATTGGCTTATACCAGTTGATAGCTCCAGCACTATAAGCTTTCTCAATTCCACATTGAGCTTGACCTCTAACATCAAAAACAGTATATGCACATTCTTTTCCCTCTATTAATGGAGTTTCCCACTCACCATCATCCCCTTTTACATAATTCCCTTGTTTTATTAATGACTTTCTACCCTTATCTGACAAAAAAGGAAGAATTTTTTCGTTTAAATCATCCAAAATTTTAGTCTCTTCTTTTTCAAGTGGAGCACCTGCAGACCCTGCAACGCAACACTCTCCTTTGCACTTTGCTATATTACAAACAAAGTCTTCAGAAATAATAGATTCTGAAACTATAGTGTTTTCTATCTGAAACATTTATAAAATTTCATTGTTTGAGGCTAAATTAACTATTATTATCTCTTTCAAATATTATTAAGTTGAGTACTTTTAAAAAAAAAATGAATTTTGATTCTAAAGAAATTTTCACGGCCAGTCTTGTTCTCTTTGCTGTAATTAATATGATTGGAAACATTCCAATAATTATTTCTCTCAGAGAGAAAGTAGGCCATATACAATCAGAAAAGGCATCGATAGTGGCTGGTGTGATAATGATTGGATTTTTATTTGTTGGTAAAAATATTTTAAATCTAATCGGTATTGATGTTAATTCATTTGCTGTAGCTGGTTCATTAATAATTTTCTTTATTGCGCTAGAGATGATAATGGGAATATCTATATATAAAAATGATGTTCCAGAAACAGCATCAATTGTTCCAATTGCATTTCCAATTATTGCTGGGCCTGGAAGTTTAACAACCTTACTTTCATTGAGAGCTGAGTTTGAACTTATCAATATAATTATGGCAGTAATATGTAATATTATAGTAGTTTATCTAATACTCAAGTCTACTAACTTAATGTCAAAAATTTTAGGAAAATCAGGGATTGCTGTTATCCAAAAAGTGTTTGGAATAATACTATTATCAATAGCCGTTAAGCTTTTTGCTACTAATGTTGGGCAAATAATTAATTGATATTATGAAAAAATCTATTTTAGTGTTTTTGGTATTAGCAATCAGCAGTATGCTTTTTAATTTATATAAAATTGATTGGAACAAGTCATTATTTGACGAAAACTCAATTGCACTAATAGGTGTTTTAGCATCAGGGTGTGCAATTTTACTCATCGTTATTTTAAGACTTTCTGTTAAAATTTCAGAAAAAGAAAAATGATTTTTTATGGAAGAAAATCTACCTGGACTCCTGCTCTTTTTAAAAAATTAACACCAGAAATATCTTTATATTCGACAGAATAAACTACTCTAACAATTCCCGATTGGTGTATAAGCTTACTACACTCTTTACATGGAGAAAGTGTTATGTATAAAGTTGAGCCTTTACATGACTGTGTTGATGAGGCAACTTTAAGAATTGCATTTGCTTCTGCATGTAACACATACCATTTTGTATAGTGTTCTTCATCTTCACAAATATTTTCAAAACCAGATGGAGTCCCATTGTATCCATCGGAAATGATCATTCTGTCTTTAACAATCAAAGCCCCAACTTGCTTTCTTTTACAATGAGACAATCTACCCCATCTATTCGCCATGTCTAGATAGGCCTCATCATATGTTTTTTGTTTTTTTTCTGTCATATTTAACGAAACTACAAAAATCTTAATCTAACACCTAAAGTCTTTCAAAAACCATTTTTAATGATAAAATTAAAATTATAAAAGAGCCTCCATAGATCCAAATTTTAAATTTATTGTTAAAAAATTTTATGATTAAAGCATTGAAAATTAGAACAGCAGAAACTATTGTCAATTGAGCAAATTCAATGCCAAAAGCAAACCCTAATAAAGAAATTAATGATGAGTCCTCTTGAACTATTAAACTAAAATATCTGCCAAATCCCATTCCATGAATTAAGCCAAAAAGAAAAGTTAATAGTGAGAAATATTTAAAAATATTTTGTTTCCAATTTCCATATTTCTTGAAAAAAAGCACCACACAACTATATACTATGGTTAGAGGAATTAATATTTCAATCCAATAATAGTCGACGGATAGTTTAAAATAATAATTTATAAAAAGTGTTAAACAATGTCCTAAGGTAAAAAGTGTTACCCATTTTAATAGCTTCAACCATTTGTCAAAAGTAAAAGGTAAGGCTATGGTAATAAAAAAATAAAAATGATCTAATCCATTAAAATCTAGAACGTGACGGGTACCTAATTCCAGAAAGAATAAAAATGTTTCTAGCATTAATCAAAATTTATGTTTGTTTTTCAAAGTCTCGTATGCATTCTGGACTTGTATAAACTTTTCTTCAGCTCCTTTTAAAAGATAAGGATCTTTAGTTTGAAGTTTATCAGGGTGGTATTTTTTCACCATTATACGGTATGCTTTTTTTATGTCTTCAATAGATGATTTTGGGCCTATCTCAAGTATTTTATAAGCACTGTTTTCTTCTTTAACAAACATAGCTTGAATACTTTCAAAATCGACAGAGTTGATTTTTAAGTTTGAAGCTATTTGACTTATTTTAATTAATTCTGGTTTAGATATACTGCCATCAGCTTTTGCAATACCAAATAAAAAGTGAATTAACTGAAGTCTTGTTTCGTATCTAGAATTTAGGGAGAAAGACCTAGTTATTTCTTCTAAAGATTGATTTTGATTTTTAATTTCTTTATTAAATATTTTAAAAATCTCATCAGACTGATGCTTTCCATAATGACTTATAAAAAACCGTCTAACATACTCAAGCTCCTTAGAATCAACTTTTCCGTCAGCTTTGATAACTATTGCTGCTAGTGTCAGTAATTTAACCTGCATTACGTTTTTATTAGAATAGGTGAATTTGTTTTGGCCATTAAAATTTGACTTATAAAAAACATTCTCTAAAAGTTTACCAATAACAAATCCTAAAATTGCTCCTGGAAAACGAAAATAACTAAAGCCAATAAAAGCAGAAATCCATTTTATCATAAAAGTTAAATTTGAGATCAAATATAACGATGTCAATAAGAGTTTCTTTATTATCTTTATAAAAAAATAGTATGTATCCAAAAGAAATTTATGAGCCTATGAAGGCCGAGTTAACTGTATTAGGCTTTGATGATTTAGCAACTACTTCTGATGTTGAAGATGCTTTAAAAAAAAGTGGCACAACTTTAGTGGTTGTAAATTCAGTCTGTGGGTGTGCGGCTGCGAATGCTAGGCCTGCAGTTCGTATATCATTATTAAATGAGGTAAAACCTAATAATTTAGTTACTGTTTTTGCAGGAGTAGACAATGAAGCCACAGATTTAGCTAGATCCCATATGGTGCCATTCCCACCGTCTTCTCCCAGTATTGCTCTTTTTAAAGATGGAAAATTAATCCATATGATCGAAAGACATCATATTGAAGGAAGACCTGCAGATGTTATCGCAGACAATCTTGTCTCGGCTTACAATGAATATTGCTAATCAAGTTTTATATTTTTTTAATTTCAACTCTATAATAAAAGTAGTTCCAAACTTATTGTCTGTTTGATAAGTTATCTTCCCTTTATGAGATTCAATTATATTTTTTACTATTCCCAAGCCTAATCCCATACCTTTAGTTTTAGTGGTGAATTTTGGTTCAAATATTTTTTCTTTCAAATTCGGTTCAACCCCTTGACCATTATCTTTGACAGATATAATTATTTTGTTGGAATCAGCTTTTAAATTGACTTCTATTTTAGCTTGTTTTTTTGAATTAACAGATTGTAATCCATTTTGAATAAGATTTGTCATCACACGAATCCACTGAGTTCTATCTAAAGGATATAAAATCTTATTTTTATTTGAAGAGAAACTTATATTCTCATATTTAAATATTTCTAAAGCTTTTTTAGTAGCGTCTACAATATCTGATGAAATTAATTGAGCTTTTGGAAGAGTTGCAAAATCTGAAAAAGCGCTTGCGACATTGCTCATTATATCTATTTGCTCAATTAATAATTTAGAAAATTCTTCAATCTTATTCTTGTTGTTTTCATCTAAAGGATCATATCTTCTTTGAAAATTTTGAATAGAAAGCCTCATGGGTGTTAAAGGATTTTTAATCTCATGAGCTACCTGCCTGGCCATTTCTTGCCAAGCCTGTTCACGTTCGGTTTTAGCAAGCTTCTGAGCGCTTTTTTCTAAGTCATCTATCATTTTATTATATGAATTAACCAAGCTATCAATTTCTCTTGAAGGATTTTTTAGATGAATTCTTTTATTACGCTTAAGCAATCCAGTTGAATTGATTTGAAGCCTCAAGGCCTCTAAGGATCTTGTTACATATTTAGAGATGAAATAAGCAATGCCAATTGATATGACAAGCATTAAAAGGTATACTTGATAAAGGCTCTGTAAAAAGGTGTTTAATTCGTTTTCAGAAAAGGAAACATCCTCAAAATATGGAAAAAATAAAATTGCATATTCTAAGCCTGATGAATCCACAAGATATCTATACGAAGATTGAAACTTTCCTATTTCATCAATATTATTCTCCACAAAACGATTTGAACTATTTAATTTTATGTTTTGAATAGTTTGTTTGTCAATTTTATAGTTATTAGCAATAATTTTTAATGGTAAAAAATTTATATATAAAGAGTTTCCTTCCAAGTCAAAAACAGAATAATCAACACTAAGAATAGTTCTTACTGCTTCAAAATCATTTTTAAAACTCATCCATTTTTCTTGAGAGGGAGCATTCAAATCATTTTTAGAAACCAAGTAATTTATCTGAGAAAGCAACTGTTTTTCTTTTCTTTGCATTCTGAATTGATTGTATGATTCAGATTCCGCATCATATTGAAAGTATGTTGCTCCTAAAATCATTAAACAAGCTGTAAACACTAAAAGGACCATGGCCAAGAAAAGCCGTGTTCTTAATGAGATTTTACCTTTAATTATTTGCATCGTTTTTATTATTTATATTTTTATAAAAACGTATTCCCAATACTAAAAGGATACCCAGTCCAACCAAGCCTAATACACCAAAAATCCAATTAAAACTATTTTTGATTGACACTAAAAAAACTATTGAAAAAAGAATTAAAGTAGCTCCCTCATTCCAGAATCGCATAAAAGTACCTGAGTAATTATATATTTCATTTTTAAAATCAACATACATTGAATGAGTTTTGAAATGATAAATTAATAATAATCCTGCAAAAATAATTTTCACAACCATCCACTGCTGAGTTAACCAGATGGGAACAAGAAAAATCAAAATTAGTGCAAAAAAAATGGCAAGAATCGCAGAAGGCCATGTAATAATGTACCATAATCTTTTTGTCATTATATTAAGCTGAGTAGTTAGGATTTTTTTTTCAATTTCTGACTTTTTTTGAGCTTCGATAATATATATAAATAGTCTTGGAATGTAAAACAAACCAGCAAACCATGTGATTATAAAAATCAAATGTAAAGCTTTAAAATAATCGTAATATTCTATCAAAATATTAATCTAGTTTTAAATAATCCAATTCAAGTTTTGCAAACTCTTTGTTGAAATCTTTAACATCATTTTTTATTAAAAAACTAAAAGTTTTTAATTGGGTTTCTACTTTCTCTGTAAGTTCTAATTTAACAACTTTATCCTGATCAGTTGGAGGAAAATCATTTAGTGTAACAAGTCTATTTAAATGTCCCAACTTATTGGTGAGCTTAATTGGAAAATTAAGTGGATCTTGATTACTTTGGTTTTGGGTTTGATATAATGTTTTTTCTATATTAGATAATTTCTCTCTAAGTCTTTTTGATTTTAAAATAAGATCAGCAACTAAATTCAATTTACTAAAGTTTGACTCAAATTCGTTTAGTTTTGAATTTATTGTTCTAATTTCTTTTATTGTTTTGTGAGCATCATCTACTGTCTTATTAATTGAATTAACAAAATCTAATTGCTTTTGAATATCTAATGCGTCAACCTCAGATCTAGGATCAATTAAAATTTTAAATGGCTTACTGCTTTTAATTCCGTTTTTACTTAATGTTACTTTATATTTTCCAGGGACAGATTTTGCTCCAGAAAACGAAGCCGACCAAAAAATCATTCCATCCAACACCTCTGCTCCATCATATTTTGTATCCCAGACAAATTTATTGCTTCCTTCTTTAGCTAATAAATTATTATTTTTGTCATTATTACTAAAGGTTTTAATTATTTTTCCATCTATATCTGAAAAACTAATTGAAATGGAATCTTTTGACGAATCATAATTTTTTAAATTGTAATAAACTATAACTCCATTTTCAATATTAGTCCCTTCAGTTTTACTTGTATTCCCGCCGTAACCCCTTGTTCTATAACTGTCTTTTGGTGAAAATAGGTTTACTTCATCATTTATATTTTCAGAGTTTAATTGATGTAATACTGTTAAATCATCAATCATCCAAATGCCTCTTCCTTGAGTAGCTACAATTAAGCTATTATCTTTAATTGTAATATCAGTGACCGGAACTATTGGTAAGTTTTTCTGAAATGAATTCCAAGAATCACCGTCATCATAAGAAATATAAATACCTGATTCAGTTCCAGCATAAAGCAATCCATCTTTAGCAGGATCTGACCTCAACACCCTGGTGAAATGTTCAGGCTTAATTCCGTTTACTATTTTTTTCCATGATTTCCCATAATCATTTGTTTTATAAAGATATGGATTAAAATCACCTGTCTTATATGAAGTTCCAGCTATATATGCTTTTCCAGAAACAAAATATGCTGTCTCTATACTGTTTATCATAAGTGACTTAGGTGCTTGAATTGGAGTTATATCATCCCAACTATCTCCACCATTTTTAGTTAAATGAACTAGCCCATCATCACTACCGACCCAAATCTCGCCATCACTTAGTTTTGATTCACTGGCTGCAAAAAGCGTACTATAGTATTCAACTCCTGTATTGTCTTGAGTAATTGGACCTCCTGAAGACTTTAATTTTTTAGGATCGTTTCTAGTTAGGTCTGGGCTTATAATTTTCCATGACTGACCTTCATTTTCCGAAACATGAACATGATTCGATAATGTAAATAATTTTTTAGTATTATGATGACTAAAGAAAATAGGAAAGTTCCATTGAAATCTATATTTCATTCCCTCAGCTCCATACCCCATTGGGTTATCTGGCCATACATTTATACCCCTTACACTTCCTGTTTTGTGATTAACTCTGGTTAAAAAGCCGCCATAACTTCCTCCATAAACTATATCATTATTTTCTGGATCTACAGCAATATGAGCAGATTCTCCTCCTGCCGTTGACTCCCAGTCATCTTCAGTAATGAACCTTCCGTCTGATCTATGTTTAACCCTGATGGTTGAGTTATCCTGCTGTGCTACATATATCCGATAAGGAAATGAATTGTCAGTAGTTACTCTATAAAACTGAGCAGTTGGTTGATTGTAATATGTACTCCAATCTAACCCTCCATTATTGCTAATTTGGGCTCCTCCATCATCAGCAATTATCATTCGTTGGTTATTTTCTGTAGCTATCCATAAATCATGGTGATCTCCATGGGGCGCTCTATTACTCTTAAATGTTTTTCCTCCATCAATTGATTTGTGATATGAAACGTTCATTATATAAACAATATCTTGATTTTGAGTGTCAGCATAAATTTTAGAATAGTACCATGCTCGTTGTCTTAAAGCTCTACTTGAGTTAACATATTTCCATGTTTTTCCTCCATCGTCAGACCTGTAAACACCACCTTTTTCTTTATTTTCAACAATCGCAAAAACTCTCTCAGGGTTAACAGGAGATACTGTAACACCAATAATTCCCAACACACCTTTAGCAAAACCTTTATTATCAGATATTTTGGACCAAGTATTTCCGCTATCTGTACTTTTCCACAACAAAGAGCCTGGACCGCCACTAACAAGACTATATGGGGTTCTTTTCAAATTCCAAGTTGAAGCATATAAAATTCTTGAATTCTTTGGATCCATTTGTAACTCAACAGCTCCAGATTGCTCATTAACAAATAATACTTTCTTCCATGTTTTTCCACCATTAATAGATTTATAAACTCCCCTTTCTTTTGTAGGCTTGTAAATATTCCCTAATACAGCAGCATAGACTATATTAGAGTTTTTTGAATCTATAACAATTCTTGGTACATGTCTTGATTCAGGAAGTCCTGAAAAACTCCATGTCTTTCCAGCATCAACCGATTTCCATATACCACTTCCAGAAGAAACATTTCCTCTAACTGTAACTTCTCCTCCTCCAACATATATAACATTAGAATCATTTGGAGCAATTGCTATAGAGCCTATGCTTCCTCCAAAATATCCATCTGAAATATTTTCATATGTTTTACCTGCATCTTCAGTCTTCCAAACTCCACCTCCAGTTGCTCCAAAATAATATAAATTGGGATTGTCTTTAACACCAGTTACAGCAGCTGACCGACCACCCCTAAAAGGTCCAATTTCTCGAAATTTAAGACTTTCGTGTATACTTGGGTTGTATGAAACTGTTCTTGAGTGTTGTTTTTTTCTCTGACCAAAAATATTTGCAACCAAAAGAAATATAAAAACCTGACTAATCCCTCTTAATATTAAATAACTAAAATTTTTCATTTATTATATTTTATTAGAACAAATTACAAAACAAATTTTGATCCTTCAAAATCAAAATTTATAATCGTTTAAATAATATCTTTTTTTAAGTTTTTAAATAAAAAGTATCCTGTAACTATTGTTGAAATTAGTTCTCCTAATGGGAATGCAATCCAAACTCCTATTACACCCATTTTATTTGATAAAATAAATAAAAAAGGAATGAAGAAAAACCCTTGACGTGTAAGAGTTAAAAGCAAAGCCGGTAATGCTTTACCAATAGCTTGAAAATATGCAGCTCCAATAAATTGAATTCCAATAATTGGAGTTGCTGCAAAAACCCACCTAAGAGCAATTGGGGTTTGGTTTAAAATATACAAATCGTTTGTAAAGACTTTAACGATATCTTCAGAGAAAATAAATATTAGAGCAAAAACAATACTCGCTAAAACAGTAGAAAATATAATTGCCTTAACAACTACATCATAAACTCTACCAGGATTATTAGCGCCATAATTAAATGCTGCAATTGGAATAAACCCTTGTGTTATTCCTATAACAGGAAAAAGAGCAAACATTAACATTCTGCTAATTATAGCATAAACAGCTACCGTCATTTCTCCTGCTGCACTAAATAAAATATTATTGACTAATAAGACAACAACACTAACCATTGCTTGTCTAGCAAGTGTAACTGAGCCTAAAGAAGATATTTCTTTAACCAAGGAGAATGATAAATAAAAATCATTTATTTTAAGCTTAAACTCTGATTTACTAGATGTAAAATAATATAAAATATAAATTGCTGTAACAGCATAAGAAATAGTAGTTGCCCATGCAGCTCCATACATGCCATAGTCTAAATAAAAAATTAAAATATAATCTAAAAACAAGTTAGTAATTGAGGGTATCATCATTGCATACATAGCATATTCCGGCTTTCCTTCAGCTCTCATTGTGTTGTTTCCCATCATACAAAAACCTAAAAGAGGAACCCCATAAAGAACTATTTCATAATATATTTTAGCTAATTCATATAAATCTCCTTTACCGCCAAATGCAGGTATTAAATATTCTAAAAATAATAGTCCTAAAAATACTAGAGATAATGTTACAATAAATGTTAGGGTAATTTGATTTCCAAAAGTTTGATTTGCTTTAGAAATATTTTTATCGCCAAGAGCTCTTGAAATAATTGAACCTCCGCCAATACCAATAGCCATTCCAAGAGCTGCAATGAAAAAAGAGACTGGTAATACAACATTTATTGCTGCAATTGCATTTGGACCAATCCATTGGCCAACAAAAACAGTGTCAATTAGGATATTCAAAGACATAACTAAGATTCCAATTGATGCAGGGACTCCCTGTCGAATTAGTAGTCTAAATATCGGGTCAGTACCTAAACGCCCAGATATATTGTTTCTCATATTATATTTCAACAGCAGTTAAAGCCCATTCATCAATCCACCTACTTAAAACTTTAACCCAATCATCACGATCATTTATACATGGAATCACATGAAGTTTTTTTCCTCCTTTTTCTTCAAAATCTTCAGCAGCTTCCATTCCGATTTCTTCTAAAGTTTCCAAACAGTCTGAAATAAAAGCTGGAGTTGCAATTGCAAGTTCTTTAGTTCCCTTTTTGGCAAAAGAAGAAACTGTCTTATCAGTATAAGGTTTTAGCCAAGATCCTATTATAGAAACCCTTGACTGAAAAGATGTAGAGTAGGTGCCTTTTTTTAAATCTAAATATTCTGCAACTTTTATAGAAGTAATTTCGCATTGATGTCTATAACAATATTGATGTGCAGGTGATTTTGTAAAACAGCATTTACCATCAATTTTACAATGTGATTTTGTTATATCTGATTTTCGAATATGTCTTTCTGGAACACCGTGATAGGAAAACAAAAGATGTTCCCAATTTTTTCCCTGCAAAGATTCTTGAATAGAATTTCCAAGAACTCTTATATAGTCTGGATGACCATAAAATGATGGTAGTGACGTAAATTTCATTTTAGGGAAAAAATTAATTCTTATTTTTTCAGCCAAAACCAAAATAGTTTCGGTGGTAGCCATAGCAAATTGAGGATACAGCGGAACAATTAAAACTTCACTGACCCCTTTTTTATTTAATAATTCAAGTCCACTTTTAATAGAGGGGTTTCCATATCGCATTGCAAGTACTATTGGTACAGATACATTTGTTTGTACTTTATCTTTTAATTTTTGAGAAAGAACAATTAAAGGTGAACCTTCTTTCCACCAGATTTTTTTATATGCTTCTGCAGATTTTTTTGGCCTCGTGTTTAAAATGATTCCTTTCACTAAAAACGTTCTAAGCCATTTAGGTAAATCAATTACTCTTTCGTCCATTAAAAACTGATCTAAATAACTCCTAACATCTTTAGTTTTTGGACTTTCAGGAGAGCCCAAATTAACTAAAAGTACACCCTTCATTATTTTTTTTTACGAAGATACTGACATTAAATATTTTTTTGGGGTTGTCCCATATTTCTTTTTAAAGGCAACTATAAAATGACTAGCTGTACTATAACCCAGTCTAAGTCCAACTTCATTTACATTATAACTTTTTGACTCTAGCATTCTTTGGGCTTCTGTCATTTTATGCTCAAGTAAATATCCATAAACAGTATCCCCATATAATTGTTTAAAGCCCTCTTTTAATTTCTTTAAACTTAAACCAATTTCTTGTGATAATTCATGTAAAGTTGGGGGTTCAGACATTCTTTCTAAAATAATTTCTTTAGCATGTCTAATTTTTCTTACATTTTCTTCGTCAACCAAAAAAGGACATTGCTCAAGGTCAGTATCATCACTTTTATTAAAATACAGACTGAGCAATTCGTATACCTTACCCTTAAAATAAAGGGCCCTCATGCTATCGTGAACTTTAGCTTGAAGAATTTGGCTTAAAACAACAGCTATATTAGGGGGGAAAATATTGTCATCATAAAACTTTCTTTTGCTGTTTTCTGGATTTAAAAAGAAAATATGATCAGCATCATTAGAAAATAAACTATGAAATTTAGAAATTGAAATTATAACACTTACAATCCAACTATTTGGCTCCAAATTTAAGTTAAGAGGAAGGTCCTGAGTTGGGTTATATAAAAGTACTGCATGTTCTTCTTTAATTTGAAATTCATAATTACCATTATTGAATAAAAGCTTTCCAGCTCCCTTTAAACAAAAATGAAATTGAATATATTCTCTAGTTATTAACATTTTTTTTTGTAAAACTTTTTTATTTTCGTTTTCATAACGAAGAACCATGAAGCCTTGTTCTATTAATGTGTTTTCCTTTGAACTTTTATCGATGTTTTCCATATTAATAATTGTGTTGTTATTTAGATAAGTTCTAAATTATAAAATCTTTTAAGCTCCCTAAAATTAATACATTTAATTAAAATAAAAATAAAATAAAATAAAAAACCGAAGTCGGTATTAATAATTCGTCTATCGTTATTTTTTCACTTTTCTCAAAATTACTTTTGCGTCAAAGTTTAGATACTCAAGTTTGGATTCAAAAAAATTTTTTACTGTAGGTGTTAGTCATAAAAAAGCCTTGCTTTCTGTAAGAGAGGCTTTCAGCCTTTCTTTACATTCTACCGAAGCATTATTAAATGATGCTAAAAAAAATGGTATCTCTGAGTTACTTGTAAATAGTACTTGTAATAGGACTGAGTTATATGGATTAGCTGAAAATTCAAATGATTTTATCAAGCTACTTTGTAAGTTTTCAAAAGGAAAAATAAATACATTTAATAAAATTGGATACACTTTAGAAGGCAAGAAAGCGATTAATCATATTTTCAGAGTTGGTGCAGGTCTTGAAAGTCAAATTCTTGGAGATTTTGAAATAATTGGACAATTAAAGAAATCATTTTACCAATCAAAAAAATTAGAGATGGCAAATGGATTTTTAGAAAGGCTAATTAACAATGTAATACAAGCAAGCAAACGTGTTAAAACTGAAACTAGAATTTCTTCTGGGGCAACATCAGTTTCGTATGCAGCTGTTCAATTTATTATTAAGAATGTTAAAAACATCTCTGACAAGAATATTCTTCTATTTGGAGCTGGTAAAATTGGTAAAAACACCTGTGAAAACCTTATTAAACATACCAAAAATGATCATATTGTTTTAATAAATCGCACAAAGGAAAGAGCTGAAAAAATTGCAGGTAAATTTAAAGTTAAAGTAAAACCTCATAGTGAACTTAATACTGAAATTAGAAAGGCAGATGTTTTAATTGTTGCTACTGGAGCTGAGCATCCAACAATCAACAAAGAACTTATCCACTGTTCAAGTCCTCTTTTAATTATAGATCTCTCATTACCAAGAAATGTAGTTCCTGAAGTAATTGAAATCGATCAAGTTTCACTTGTTCATTTAGATGAATTGTCAAAAATGACTGATGAGAATCTAATGAAAAGAAAAAAATATATAGGTAAGGCCCAAGAGATAATCAATGAGGTTGCTTCAGATTTTAACACATGGCTGTATCAAAGAAAATATGCCCCATTTTTAAATGCAATTAAAACACATCTTGAGAAACCAATTTCAGGCTCAGAAGAAACAGCATCAAAATTTACCGGTCAAATAGCTAGCTACCTAAAAGATAATCCTAAAAATGCGTCTGCTACAATGAATTTATTAGTAGATCTTTTTGAAATTGAATTAGAAGAAGATGTCAAAGCGTGATATTCGAATTGGGACCAGGAAAAGCAAGCTAGCGCTATGGCAAGCAAAAACTGTTGCAGATAAACTAAACAAAATAGGATATAACACTTCAATTGTTCCAATTAAAAGTGAAGGCGATATGAACCTAAATCAGCCTATTTATTCGATTGGTATTCAAGGAGTTTTTACAAGAACACTTGATACTGCTCTTTTAAATAAAAAAATTGATATAGCTGTACATAGCCTTAAAGACGTTCCAACAAAACTCCCTAAAGGAATTATTTTAAAGTCGACCATAGAAAGAGGTAACCCATATGATCTATTATTATTTGATGATAAAACTAAATTAATTAATGTGGGTAAAATTGGTACAGGAAGTCTAAGAAGAAGAGCTCAATGGTTAAAAAAATATCCGCAAGATGAAACTGAAGTAATTAGAGGAAATATTCAAACTCGTTTAGAAAAACTAAAAACCTCAAATTTAAAGGGAGTGATTTTAGCAAAAGCAGGAATAGATCGTCTCGGAATTATAAATCTAAAATTTGAAGTTTTAAAATGGATGATTCCAGCTCCAGCTCAAGGGGCAATTGGAATTACATCGCTAGAAGAAGATGAATCAATTAAAAAAATTTTATCACAAATAAATTGTTGTAAAACATTTTATTGCACAACTCTTGAAAGAGAGTTTTTAAAAATATTAGAGGGGGGTTGTTCTGCCCCTATAGGAGGCCTGGCTAGAATTAATGATGATTTTGTTGATTTCAAAGGAGGTCTTTTTAGCTTAACCGGAAAAGACTCTATTGTAAGTGATTACAGGTTTTCTTGTAATGAAGACCCTGTTTATTTAGGAAAAAAAATAGCCTTAGAGTTTTTAAATAAAGGCGGTAAGAGCATTATTGAAACAATAAAAAATAAGTTATAATGCATCTATTATCTACAAAGAAATTAAATTCAAAAATTAAATTAGCTTTATATCAAAGTGGAATATACACTTTTGAAGCTCCAATGATAAAAACAAGAATAATTGATTTTCAATGGCCAAAGATTGAGTACGGAGTAATCATTACAAGCTCAACAGCTTTAAAATCGATTTTAAAAAATAGTCAATATAAAAGTATAATTAAACTTCCATTTTTTTGTGTAGGAACTACTACTAAAATTAGATTAATTGAATTAGGCTTAAATGTTGTTGAATGTGAAAACTCTGCTAAAGATTTAGCAAATAAGATAATACAAAAATATTCCAATAAAACTTTCAACTATTTTTGCGGAAAACAAAGACTGAATATTACTGAGAATTTATTTAAAAAAAATAATGTGAATTTATTTTTATCTGAAGTATACGAAACAAAAGAAGCTTCAAAAAAAGTCGAAGACAATTTTGAGGGAGTTTTGTTTTTTAGTCCTTCTGCAGTAAAAAGTTATGCGCTAAACAACTCCTTTAATTCAAAAAAATGTTTTTCTTGGGGTCACACTACTGCAAAAGAAATTGCAAAACATACCGATAATTATTTTATTTCAAAAAAACCTGAAATAAAGTCACTGATTTTATTACTTAAAAAACATATTAAAAAATAGATGCTTAAAAATGATCTTTTCTTACGCGCACTAAAAGGTGAAATTGTTTCTAGACCTCCTGTATGGATGATGAGACAAGCTGGAAGATATCTTCCAGATTTTATGAAATTAAAAAATAAATATGATTTTTTCACAAGATGTCAAACTCCTGAACTTGCTACTGAAATCACATTAATGCCAATAAATCAGTTAGGTCCAGATGCGGCTATTTTATTTAGTGACATCTTAGTCGTTCTACAGGCAATGAATATTAATGTTGAAATGAAGGATGGAGTAGGTCCCTGGATTCCAAACCCAGTTAAAAATAAAAAAGATTTATCTAATATAGTCGTTCCAAATATTCATGAAAAACTAGGGTATGTTTTAGATGCTATAAAAATGACTCAAAAAGAATTAAACAGCAGCATTCCATTAATAGGTTTTGCCGGCTCTCCATGGACACTTCTTTGCTATGCTATTCAAGGTCAGGGTTCAAAAACGTTTGATAAAGCAAAAGCATTTTGTTTTGAACATCCTGAGCTAGCTCATGAATTTCTTCAAAAAATAACTGATACAACAATTTTATACTTAAAAGAAAAGGTGGCTTCAGGAGTAAACGCAGTTCAATTATTTGATTCATGGGGCGGGTTACTATCGCCTAAGGATTATGATGAATTTTCTTGGCAATATTTACAGCAAATTATATCAGAATTAAAAAAAATTAGCCCTGTTATTGTTTTCGGAAAAGGATGCTGGTTTGCATTAAGTAAAATGAGTAAATCTGGAGCATCTGCCCTGGGAGTAGACTGGACATGTTCTGCTCAAAATTCACGATATTTAAGTGGTGGAAATATAACCCTTCAAGGTAATTTTGACCCCTCAAGATTACTTTCATCTATTCCAGAAATAAAAAAACAAGTAACACAGATGATAAATGAGTTTGGGAAGGATAGGTATATCGTTAATCTAGGTCATGGAATTTTACCAAATATTCCTGTGAGTCATGCTCAAGCTTTCATTGACAGTGTAAAACAATATGAAAATATATAATGAAAAAGGCTTTTCTAGATTATATTCATAAACTTCAAGAAAAAATAACAACTTCCATTGAAGATATTGATGGAGGGGCAAGGTTCAAAGAGGATGTTTGGAAAAGACCTGAAGGTGGTGGAGGTAAATCAAGAATTCTGGAGAATGGTAAGGTTTTTGAAAAAGCTGGAGTGAATACTTCAGCGGTAAGCGGGGTTTTACCTAAAAGTCTAGAGGGTTACTTTAATGTTAAAGATTCAAAATTCTTTGCTTGTGGGCTGAGTTTAGTGTTTCATCCAAAAAACCCCATGATTCCAACTGTTCATGCGAATTATAGATACTTTGAACTTTATACTTCAGACGGAGATTTAAAAGATCAATGGTTTGGAGGAGGTCAAGATCTTACTCCTTTTTATTTAATTGAGGAAGATGCTAAACACTTTCATGAAGTATGTAAATCCGTTTGTGATAAACATTCCTCAAATTTGTATAAGGTTTATAAAGAAAAATGTGACTCATATTTCTGGAATCATCATAGAAATGAGTCGCGTGGAATTGGTGGTTTGTTTTTTGATTATTTAAAGTCAAACAATAATTATAAAATTGAAGACTGGTTTTCATTTGTTACAGATGTAGGTAATAGTTTTTTAAAAGCATATCTGCCAATTGTCAAAAATAGAAAAGATTATAAATACAGTTTAAATCAAAAAAACTGGCAAGAAATCAGAAGGGGTCGCTATGTTGAATTTAATTTAGTTCATGATAAAGGGACTCTATTTGGACTTAAAACCAATGGGAGAATTGAAAGTGTTTTGATGAGTCTTCCTCCCAAGGTTCAATGGGTTTACAATTATATTGCAAAAAAAAACTCAGAAGAAGAGAGGCTAATCAAAGTATTACAAAACCCTAGGGACTGGACTACATAATGTATTTTTGTACCTTTAAAAAACTCAAAGTTTTTTTATGAATACTGGATCTATTTTAATCCTACTACCTCTATTAATCATTTTTTCATATTTATTTGATTTAATAGCAAAGAAAACAAAGTTTCCTTCTGTCATTTTACTCATGATTACAGGAATTATCGCTCGAACTATTGCAAATAGTTATGGGTTTGATAATACTGTTTTGTTAAACTCATTAATTCCTGTTCTAGGAACCATTGGTTTAGTCCTTATTGTATTGGAAGGCGCACTTGAATTAGATATAAGAAAAGAAAAGCTAGGTCTAATTTTATCTGGTTTTTTTGCAGCTTTTATTGTCTTAACACTTAATATAATATTACTTAAAGTTTTTTTTACAACAATTTTGAAAATTCCAAATGATCCTGCTACGTTATAT
The DNA here is from genome assembly GCF_982709265.1 of Candidatus Marivariicella framensis. Classification (NCBI taxonomy): domain Bacteria; kingdom Pseudomonadati; phylum Bacteroidota; class Flavobacteriia; order Flavobacteriales; family Flavobacteriaceae; genus Candidatus Marivariicella; species Candidatus Marivariicella framensis. Next base: position 21,336 of record NZ_CEXPNT010000008.1, read on the forward strand.
GCTATTCCTCTTTCTATAATAAGTAGTGCTGTAGTTATACCCTCAGCAAGTGGACTATTAACTAAAGATAAAGAGTTTGTAATTTATGAATCTACGTTTTCAGATATTTTAGGAGTTGTAATTTTTAATTATAGTATCCAACAAGTAGGTTTAAATGAGTCTTTGATTAGTTTGACACCGATAATTCAATTAGGCATACAAATTTTAGGTATAATTTTCCTTTCATTAGTGATAACTTACCTTCTGGCTAGACTAATTCAGGGTATTGATCATCATGTGAAATTTTTTCTAATTCTTGCTCTTTTGATTTTAGTCTATGCTATTGGAAAGTATTTTCATTTCCCATCTCTTTTAACAATTTTTATTTTTGGGATATTCCTCGGTAATGGAGGTGATTTATTACCAAATTTTATGACAAAATCTATAAATGCAGAAAAAACAAAAAAGAGCCTTCATGAATTTCACGTTTTGACATCCGAATCTACTTTTTTGGTCCGCACTTTTTTCTTTTTATTTTTTGGATTCTCAATTTCATTAAACAGTTTCATGTCGCCTGAACCATATTTCTATGCTATTACTGTTTTATTAATTATGTTTGGAGCAAGATATTTATATCTTTCATTTAGCACTTTCAGTTTTAATACCGCTCCTTTATTATATATGTCTCCCAGAGGGTTAATTAGTATTTTGCTTTTTCTTCAGCTTGGAACTTTAAAGGATCCTAGTCTTAAAACTAATATCATAGATGAAAGAGTTTTACTATTAGTTATTTTAATCTCAATGCTTGTTATGCTATTTGGAACTCTTAAAAATAATAAAATTAAAGAAAATATTCCTTTTGAAATTGAAATACCCAGAAATGAAGAAATTGATTCTGATTTTTCAAATAAAAAAATAAATGATTAATATATGTATCCATTAAATCGTAACCGTCGATTAAGAAGTTGCTCAGCTATTCGAGATCTTGTTAGAGAAAATCAACTTTCTAATAATGATTTCATAGTGCCTCTTTTTGTTGTTGAAGGCAAAAATATTAAGAAAGAAATTGTTTCAATGCCTAATTATTACCAATGGAGTCTAGACTTACTTGAAAAAGAAGTAAAAGAACTTTGGAAAATTGGATTAAAAGCAGTTTTAATTTTTACAAAAGTTGATGACAATCTTAAAGACAACAGGGGAACAGAGGCTTTGAATAAAGATGGTCTTATGCAAAGAGCAATTAAAACAATAAAAAATAGTGTGCCTGAAATGTTAGTCATGACTGATATAGCACTTGATCCTTATTCATCTTTTGGACATGATGGAATTGTAGAAAATTTTAAAATTTTAAATGATGCCACAATAGATGTGTTATCTGAAATGGCTGTTTCTCATGCAACGGCTGGGGCAAATTTTGTTGCTCCAAGTGACATGATGGATGGAAGGGTTTTGAAAATACGAGAGGCATTAGAAATTGAAGGGTTTTTTGAAACTGGAATAATGAGTTATAGTGTTAAGTATGCTTCATCATTTTATGGGCCATTTAGAAACGCCTTAGATTCAGCTCCAGGGTTTGGAGATAAAAAAACCTATCAAATGGACTTTGCAAACCAAAAAGAAGCTATTAATGAGGCAATGAAAGATCTTGAAGAAGGTGCTGATATAATAATGGTAAAACCTGGAATTACATACTTAGATATAATTAATTCATTGTCTAATAAAATTAATTCTCCTATAGCCGCTTATCAAGTCAGTGGAGAATATTCTATGTTAAAAATTGCTGAAGAAAAAGGATTTTTAGACTACAATCAGGTGATGATAGAACAACTATTTGCTTTTAAGCGAGCTGGAGCTTCTATGATAGCTAGTTATCATGCTAAAGAAGCTGTTAAGCTTTTAAATCAATATTAATGAAAAAAATATTAAAAATATTAATCTTTATAATTTTTGTAATCTTTGGAGGTATATATGTTTCCAATTATAGCTGGTTTTTAGAGGGAGTTGCTAAAATTTATTTTACTGGACATACAACAAGTTATTTATCGGATTATAAAGTTTTTGATAATAATGAAATTCCAGTATCCTCAAACCCACAACCTTGGCCAATTCATAAAAAATATAACACAACTAGTCCCTCAAGTTTTCTTGAATCACATAATAAAAAAAATAAAACAGTTGCTTATTTAGTTATAAAAAATGACAGTTTATACTATGAAAAGTATTATGATGGTTATGGATTAGACTCGAAAAGCAACTCTTTTTCCATGTCAAAAAGCATTGTGTCTGCCCTTTTAGGTAAAGCCATTATGGATGGTTATATTGAAAGTCTAGATCAACCTGTTTATCAATTCTTGCCAGAGATAAAAGGGTCTTATTCTAAAATAGTAACATTAGGGGATTTGTCTAGTATGTCTTCTGGATTAGACTGGCAGGAAGAATATTATTCTCCTGTTTCAATAACTGCTTCTTCTTACTTTATAAATGATCTTAAAAGTTTAATCTTAAATCAAGAAATTATTAATGAGCCGGGTAAAAGTTATAGTTATCTAAGTGGTGCAACTCAATTACTTGGAATGTCAATAGTAAATGCAACAGGACAAAGTCTCAGTGAATACTTATATAAAAGTTTTTGGGATCCTATGGGAGCTGAAAATTCTGCACTTTGGCAATTGGATAGTAAAAAGAATAATATTGAAAAAGCATTTTGCTGTATTGCTTCTAACGCAAGAGACTTTGCTAGGTTTGGAAAGCTCTATAAGGATTTTGGTCAATGGAATGGAAAAACTTTAATTGACTCAGCATTTGTAGTTAAATCTATTTCTCCACGTTTTCAAAAAAGTCCAGAATATGGATATTCATGGTGGTTAGAAAACTTCAACGGTCATAAAGTGTTTTTAATGAGAGGGCATCTGGGTCAATATGTTATTGTTTTACCTGACGAGAATATAATAGTTGTAAGACTTGGTCATTTAAAAGGCAAATCAACTCCAAATAACCCCAGGAGCGATGTTCATATCTATTTGGATGAGGCAATTAAAATGATTAATAATACTGATTAAATATTTTTATACTGCTGGGTTTGGAATTTTATTATGAATCTCATCAATTTCAGATAATATTTCTTTCGAAAGTTTCACTTTATGAGTTTCAATATTTTCCTTTAATTGTTCTAGTGAGGTTGCTCCAATAATATTACTTGTGACAAAACTTCTTTCACTGACAAAAGAAAGTGATAATTGCGTTAACGTTAGACCGTTATCTATTGCAAGTTGATGATAAAGTTTTGTTGCCTTTGCGCATTCATTACTTGTGTATCTTTTGTAATTCGGCATAACCTCTAATCTAGAACCCTTAGGTATTATACCATTCATGTATTTTCCAGTCAAGACACCAAAACCAAGAGGCGAATAGGCTAAAAGCCCTATGTTTTCACGATGACAAATTTCGGAATGACCTGTTTCAAATTCTCTACATAATAGAGAATATGCATTCTGAATTGACACCATTCTTGGGCGATTTGAATTTGATGCATTTAAAAATTTCATCATACCCCATGGATTTTCATTTGAAATTCCGACATGTCTAATTTTTCCAGAATTAATATGACCCTGTAAAACATCTAATACACTTTCAAAGTTTTCTAACCATGGATCGTCAGGCGCAAAGGTAAAACCTCTTTTTCCAAATTTATTTGTTTTTCTTTCTGGCCAATGGAGCTGGTACAGATCTATATAATCTGTTTTTAAACGCCTTAAACTGCTGTGTAAGGCTTCATCAATGTTGGTCTTGTCGAAGCTCATATTAGTTCTTATGTGAGAGCTAAATGCTTCAGGTCCAGCAATTTTTGAGGCTAATATGATTTGATCACGTTTTCCATTTTTACTAAACCAATTGCCTATAATTTCTTCTGTTGACCCATGGGTTTTTGATTCAGCTGGAACTGGATATAATTCTGCAGTATCCCAAAAATTAACTCCTTGATCTAAAGCATAATTCATTTGTTCTTGACCTTCAAAATCAGTGTTTTGTTTTCCCCAAGTCATTGTTCCCAGGCATATTTTACTTACATCCAAATCAGTATTTGGAAGCCTTTTATATTCCATTAATTTATTTAATTTAAATTCTCTAATAGCTCAGTAATAGCATCAAGCTGGGGAGTTAAAATAACTTCAATTCTTCTATTGGAAGATTTTCCTTTTTCGTTACTGTTTGGTCCAACTGGCAGAAACTCTCCTCTGCCTGCAGCAGTAATATTTTGAGGTAAAATTTGTTTGTTATTTAATAATAATTGAACTATAGAAGTTGCTCTTTTAGTTGAGAGATCCCAATTGTTTTTGATTGGCCCATCTCCTGAATAAGGCACGTTATCAGTATGACCTTCTATTAATACATTAATTTCAGGATTTTCAGCTAAAACATTAGACAATTGATTAATTGCTTTTTTTCCTTCATTACCCACTGTCCAGCTTCCTGATTTAAATAAAAGTTTGTTTTCCATTGATACATAAACTTTACCATTTCTTTGCTCTACCGTTAATCCTTTTCCTTTAAAACTTAAAAGAGCATCTGATAAGTTTTTTTTAAGAAGACTTAGGTTTTGTTCTTTTTCTATTACAAGTCTTTCTAACTCTCCTACTCGTTCAAGCCCTTTACTTAGTTCATATTGTTTAAGTGCTAAACTATCTAACAGCCCATTATTTTCATTAATTCTAGCCTTAATATCTGAATCACTTTTAGAAGATAAAAAAGTGTAATCATTTTGTAATTTTGATAGCTCTGACTTCTTTAAAGTCAAGCTTTCATTAGTTACCTTAAGTAAATTAATTTTTAATTCTAGTCCCTCAGAAAGAGAATCAATCTTAATACTAAGTAATTTGTTTTCATTTTGCGAGGTTCTATATTTCATTTTCTGGCTTGCATAAAGATCTTCAATATCATTAAAAGTTTTAAACGATACACATCCGTTAATTAAAAAGGAAAAAAATACTATTGGAAAAAATGTTTTCATATTATGAAATTAAAATTTTAAAATTAATCCGACTGGACAATGGTCAGAATGATAAGCTTCGGGCATTATAAAAGAATTTATAATATTAGATGATAATTCTTTACTGACTAAGTTATAATCAATTCTCCAACCTTTATTGTTCGACCTGGAGTTTGCCCTATAACTCCACCAGCTATAATTATGTGGTTCTTTATTTAAAAATCTATACGAATCAATAAATCCGTTATTTAAAAAATTATCAAGCCATAATCTTTCTTCAGGTAAAAATCCAGAAATAGTTTTATTTCTAACTGGATCATGAATATCAATTGGCTTGTGACATATATTATAGTCACCAGATATTACAATGCGAGGAAAATCTTTTTTCAATTTATTAATATATTCTTGAAACTCTTTCATGAATTTAAATTTAAAGTCAAGTCTTTCAGTATTTGTTCCAGAAGGAAGATATAGACTGACTACTGAAAGTTCATCAAAATCAAGACGAAGGGTTCTTCCTTCATAATCCATTGATGGTATTCCAGTTCCATAAATTATATTATTTGGTTTTTTTTTTGATAGAATTCCAACACCACTATATCCTTTTTTTTGAGCTGCAAACCAGAAATGGTTATACCCTAAATCTTCAAAAATATTTGTGTCAATCTGATCTTTTTGAGCTTTTATTTCTTGAATACAAACAATATCTGGATTTGAAGACTTTAACCATTGAGCAAAACCTTTTTTCAAAGCTGCTCGAATACCATTTACATTATATGAAATTATTTTCATTGGTTACCAAAATAATAATAACAGCAATTAAATTTACTAAAATTAATAAAAGTTACCATTGATATTTTTAACAGAGCTATCAATTTGTTGGTAAAAGACTAATTTAAATTTTTTGTAGCCAGTTTTTAATATTCAGTTTGTCTTCTAAAAAACCGGAAATCTCTTTAAATGAAATTCGTTCCTGATTCATTGTGTCTCGATCTCTTATAGTTACAGTTTTATCTTCTAAAGACTGATGATCAACTGTAATACAAAATGGAGTTCCTAAAGCATCTTGACGCCTGTACCTTCTTCCAACTGCATCTTTTTCGTCATAAGAAATATTATATTTCCATTTCAAATCCTCTAATATTTTCCTAGCCAATTCAGGTAGACCATCTTTTTTCAATAGAGGTAACACGGCTACTTTATAAGGCGCTAAAATAGCTGGTAGTTTAAGTACAGTTCTTGTGTTTCCTTCTTCAATTAACTCTTCTTTAAGAGCCCAGGAAAAAATAGCTAAAAACATACGATCTAACCCAATAGACGTTTCTACTACGTATGGGGTATAATTTTTATTTTTTTCAGGATCAAAAAATTTAAGTTTTTTTCCTGAAAATTCTTCGTGTTTTGAAAGATCAAAATCAGTTCGGGAATGAATTCCCTCTAACTCTTTAAATCCAAATGGAAATTTAAACTCAATGTCAGTTGCAGCATCTGCATAGTGAGCAAGTTTTTCATGATCATGAAAACGATAATTATCTTGACCCATGCCTAGAGACAAGTGCCAACTTAAACGTGTTTCTTTCCATTTGTTATACCATTTTTTTTGTTCTCCCGGAGAAACAAAAAACTGCATTTCCATCTGCTCAAATTCTCTCATTCTGAAAATAAATTGTCTAGCAACTATTTCATTTCTAAAAGCTTTTCCTGTCTGAGCTATTCCAAAAGGAAGTTTCATTCTCCCTGATTTTTGAACATTTAAAAAATTTACAAAAATACCTTGAGCAGTTTCAGGTCTTAAATATAAATCTATAGATGATTCCGAGGAAGCGCCAAGTTTTGTTCCAAACATTAAATTGAATTGCTTAACATCTGTCCAATTCCTTGATCCAGATTCTGGACAAGCAATTTTCAGCTCTTCAATTAAAGACTTTACATCGGAAAGGTCTTCTGCTTCTAATGATTTATTTAAACGACTGAGTATTAGAGATACCTTGTTTTTATAATCAATTATTCTTGGATTAGTTTCAATAAATTGTTCTTGATTAAATTGTTCTCCAAAACGTTTGGATGCTTTTGTAATTTCTTTTTCAATTTTTAGTTCAATTTTAGCAACATAATCTTCTACTAAAACGTCCGCTCGATAACGTTTATTTGAGTCTTTATTGTCAATTAAAGGGTCACTAAAAGCATCTAAATGTCCAGAGGCTTTCCAAATTGTAGGATGCATAAAAATAGCAGAGTCCAATCCCACAATGTTTTCATTTAATTGAACCATAGATTTCCACCAATATTCACGAATATTATTTTTTAACATCACTCCATTTTGACCATAGTCATATATTGCATTTAAACCGTCATATATTTCACTTGACGAAAAAACAAAACCATACTCTTTTGCATGAGATATAGTTTTTTTAAAATGATCTGATTGATATGTCATAAAGCAAAAATAAGTCTTTTTAATCTCTTTAGTAAATCGGCTAATATTAATTAATTAACAGTCTAGTTTGATTTAATCAAGACTTAATAAATTATTGTATTATTTTTATAGAATAATTTGTATTATGCTTCCTAAACAATTTTTATTTTTATTTCTTTTTGTTTTCCTATTGTTTAGTTGTGCTAAAAGAGGCAACCCTACTGGGGGTTATAAGGATACCATTCCGCCTATAATGGTAAATGCTTCTCCAAAAAATGAAACTACTTTTTTTAAAAGTAAAAAAATCACAATTACCTTTGATGAATATATAAAGCTTAAAGACCTTAATCAACAATTAATTATTTCTCCTCCCATAGAGACTGACGAATATACTGTAGAGCCTCAATCAGCAATATCTAAAAAAATAAAAATTGAGTTTTCTGACAGTTTAAGTCTTGCTCAAGAAACAACATATACATTTAATTTCGGAAGTAGTATCCAGGATAATAATGAAGAAAACATATTACCTTTTTTCTCATACACTCTTTCAACAGGCTCAATAATTGATTCACTTTTTTTAAGAGGGAAAGTTTCTGATGCGTTTGATGATCAAAGTGAAAGTTTTGTTTCATTATATTTATATCCTATTGATAGTACTTATAAAGATTCAACAGTCTATCTTAAGAAACCATTATACGCAACTAGCACTTTAGATACTGTTTTATATCATTTTCAAAATTTAAGAAAAGATAATTATAAATTAATTGCACTAAAAGACTATGGGAAAAACTATTTGTATGATCAAGGTATCGATAAAATAGGTTTTATTGATCAAGTAGTTTCATTGCCGGGTGACACATTATATAATTTTAGGATTTTTAAGGAAAAGACACAGTTTTTTTGGGATCCTCCAAAATACGTTAATGATCACCATATAATTTTTGGATATTATGGGGTTCCTGAGGACAATCCAATTGAATTAATTACTCCAGTCCCTTCTGGGTTTAAAACATTTATAACTCAAGAAAGGGGAAAAGACAGTTTAAACTTTTGGTTTCCTGAAATTGAAGCTGACTCTCTTCAATTTGCTCTCAAAACAAAAGACAGCACATATGCCTTAAGTGTTAAGTTTTATAAACCAGAGTTAGATTCACTAGTTGTTTTACCAGAACAAAATGGAGGTATTGATTTAAACGATACTCTTAGATTTAAAAGCTCACTGCCCATAACTGAATTGAATAAAGAATTTATAACCATTAGGAATAACGATTCCATTTCACTTCCATTTGATTTAATATTAGATAGAAATAAAGATTTTATTCAGGTCTACTTTGATCTTGAGCCAAACGATAAATACTCAGTATCAATTCTTCCAAACGCGTTTAAAGATTTCTGGGGAGAAACAAATGACACAATTAATTTAAGTCTTCCGACTAAGTCATTTGACTCATATGGTGAAATTACCTTAAGATTAAATTGGGAAATTAAGGAGCAAGATTTTATTTTAGAACTTTTAAATTTAAAAAACGAAGTTATTAGGAGAAAGTTAAAAGAAAATGACTTGAAAAAATATACTTTTAAACTTCTAAATCCTAAAAATTATAAAGCTCGAATTATTTTGGATGATAATAATAATGGAAAATGGGATACAGGAAGTTATTTAAAGAATATTCAGCCTGAAAGAGTTATATATTTTTCCGATACAATTGAGCTTAGAGCTAACTGGGAAATGAATGAGATTTTTATTCTAAAATAAAACTGTCTTTTTCATCTAAAAATGGCAGAAAAGTTCTTATTTTTTTTAAATGATTTTTATCTAATTCCGTGACATAAACTCCTGCTTTATTCTTTAAGTTTAATATTTTTTTACCCAAAGAATCTATCACAAGTGAATGACCTGGATAACTATTTTTGTTTTCATCTAACCCAATGCGATTAACACCAATACAGTAAGAAACATTTTCTATAGCTCTAGCAATTATTAAATTATCCCAAGCATTAATTCTAGGTGATGGCCAGTTAGCCACATAAATTAATAATTCATAATCATCAACATTTCTTGACCAAACAGGAAAACGAAGGTCGTAGCATATTCTCAATAGTATTTTCCATCCATTATATTCAATTAAACCAAAATTTGAGCCAGAACAATATGATTCTCCTTCTCCTGCCATTTTAAAAGTATGTCGTTTGTCATAAGAACTAATACAACCGTCAGGCTCAACAAAAACAAGTCTGTTATAAAAACATTTTTTCTCTCTGATCACTAAACTTCCGCAAATTGCAGCATTTTTAATTTTTGAAAGTTTTTTTAGCCAAATTATAGAGTCGCCTTGCATCGACTCTGCAACTGTTTTTGGATGCATCGTAAAACCAGAAGTAAACATTTCAGGTAGAATGAATAAATCTATTTTAGATTTTTCATTAAGTATTTTTTTTTCAATTAAACTTCTATTTAATACTGGATTTTCCCAGACTAAATCTGTTTGAACTAAAGCAACAGTTAGTTTATCTTTCATAACTTTATGAATAAATCAATTTTATAAAACTATGAAGAATTTAACTTTTTTATTTTTATTATTAACTTCTACATGTATAAATGCTCAAAATTTTTATTTTCCTGAAAAAAATGTTCAATGGAAAGAGGTTAGTCCCGAGTTATACAAAATTGACAATTTAAAAATACGTAATGCAATTGATTTTGCTACTTCTAATGAGTATTCTGGAGATCCTGATCTAAGAATAGCTATATTAAAAGGGTTTTCTAGAGAACCATTTCACAAAATTTTAGGCCCAACAAAAAAAAGAGGAGGACCTGCTGGGGTTATTTTAAAGAACGGATATATTATAGGCAAGTGGGGAGATCTCAAAAGAGTAGACATGACTTTTAGCGTAACAAAAAGTTATCTTTCAACAGTTGCTGGAATAGCTTATGATAAAGGCTTGATCCCTAATCTAGATGAAAAATTAAGTGAAAGAGTCTGGGATAAAACCTTTAAAGGAAATCATAATAATAAAATTACATGGACTCACTTGTTAAATCAGTCATCTGATTGGTCTGGCGAATTGTGGGAGACATTTGATTGGGGAGACAGACCAATTTCAAAATCCATTGATAGTATGCGATACAGAAAGCTCCATAAACCTGGTTCTCATTATAAATATAACGATGTAAGAGTAAATGTCTTAGCGTATTCCTTATTGAATGTTTTTAGAGAGCCTTTACCAAAAATTCTCAGGAACAATATTATGGATCAAATTGGAGCATCGAGTTCATGGAGATGGTATGGCTACGACAATTCATGGGTGAATATTGATGGACAATGGCTACAGTCTGTATCTGGAGGAGGTCATTCTGGTGGCGGAATGTTTATTAACACTCTTGACCATGCTCGTTTTGGCTTATTGTTTTTATCCAATGGTAATTGGAATGGTAAGCAACTTATTAGTGAAGAATGGATTAAAAAAGCTACTTCTCCATCTGAAGCAAATCCAAGTTATGGATATATGTGGTGGCTAAACAACCCTAAAGGAAAACGTTTTTGGAAAAAAATTCCTTCAAATATATACTATGCTTCAGGCTTTGGTGGTAACTATATAATTATAATACCTGATGAAAAAATAGTAGTTGTAGCAAGGTGGTTGGAACCAAAAAAATTATATGAATTCATGGAACATCTTTTTAAGGCTCTTTAATAAGAAATTAGCTCTTAAAAAGGGTTGATATGTATTCCCTGTTCATTCTAGCAATGTTTTCTAAAGAAATACCTTTGGGGCACTCAACCTCACAAGCTCCAGTATTTGTACAGTTCCCAAAACCTTCTTCATCCATTTGTTTGACCATATTTCTTACCCGATCTGTAGCTTCTATTTTTCCCTGAGGTAATAAGGAAAATTGAGAAACCTTAGCTGCAACAAAAAGCATTGCAGATGCATTTTTACAACTAGCCACACAAGCGCCACAGCCTATACAGGTAGCAGCATCAAATGCACGATCAGCATCATACTTTTCAATTGGAATTGAATTTGCATCTTGTGTGTTTCCAGAAGTGTTTACGCTAACAAAACCTCCTGCTTGTTGAATTCTATCAAATGAAGACCTATCTACCACCAAATCTTTAATTACAGGGAAAGCATTTGCTCTAAATGGTTCAATTGTTATTGTTTCACCATCCTTAAACTTTCTCATATGCAATTGACAGGTGGTTACTAGTCTATCTGGACCGTGTGCTTCTCCATTTATAAACATAGAGCACATACCACATATCCCTTCTCTACAGTCATGATCAAAAGCAACAGGCTCTTCACCTTTATTTATAAGTCGGCCATTTAAAAAATCCATCATTTCTAGAAAGGACATATCAGGAGAAACATCAGAGATAGGATACTCTACCATCTTTCCCTTTGATTCAGAATTTGATTGACGCCAAATTTTTAATGTTAAATTCATGTTTTATTTATATGATCGTGTTTTAACTTCTATCTCTTCATAATAAAGCATCTCTTTTCTTAATGTGGCATCTGAAGGTTCACCTTTATATTCCCATGCAGAAACAAAATTAAAAAATTTATCATCACGTAGTGCTTCTCCTTCAGGTGTTTGAGACTCTTCTCTGAAGTGTCCTCCGCAAGACTCGGTTCTCTCTAAAGCATCTTTAGCAAACAACTCTCCTAACTCTAAAAAATCAGCAACTCTTCCAGCTTTTGCTAATTCTTCATTAAACTCATCTAAACCTCCAGGAACTCTTACGTTTTCATAAAAATCTTTTCGCAAAATTTTAATTTCACTCATTGCTTCTTTTAATTCTTTTGCATTTCTAGACATTCCACATTTATCCCACATTATCTTACCTAATTTTCTGTGATAATAGTCTACAGAATTTTCTCCTTTATTATAAATAAACTTTGCCAGACGAACTCTTACTTCTTCCTCAGCCTTAATAAATTCCGGAGTGTCAATTGAAATTTTTCCAGTACGAATATCTTCAGATAAATAATCTCCAATAGTATAAGGCAAAACAAAATATCCGTCTGCCAAGCCTTGCATTAATGCTGAAGCTCCCAATCTATTAGCTCCATGATCAGAAAAATTAGCTTCACCAATGGCATAACAACCAGGAATCGAAGTCATTAAATTGTAGTCTACCCATACACCTCCCATAGTATAATGGACTGCTGGATAAATCATCATAGGGGTTTCATATGGATCTTGATCTACTATTTTCTCGTACATCTGAAATAAGTTGCCATATTTAGATCTGATAATTTTTTGACCTAATTTATTAATTAAAGGCTTATCTTCTTCATTTAAACCCTTGACATGTGCTTCTTCTTTTCCATATCTTTCTATTGCGGAAGAAAAATCAAGGTAAACAGCTTCACCTGTTTTATTAACTCCATAACCTTCATCACATCTTTCTTTTGCAGCTCTCGATGCAACATCTCTAGGAACCAGATTTCCAAAAGCAGGATAGCGTCTTTCTAAATAATAATCTCTATTTTCCTCATTAATATGAGTAGGGTTTAAACTACCTTCTCTTATAGACTTAACATCTTCTATGTTCTTTGGAACCCATATTCTACCATCATTTCTGAGAGATTCAGACATTAAGGTAAGCTTTGATTGATGATCTCCAGAAACAGGAATGCACGTTGGGTGTATCTGAGTAAAACATGGATTTGCAAAATGAGCTCCTTTTTTGTGGATTTTCCAGGCTGCAGTTACATTTGACCCCATGGCATTTGTAGATAAGAAAAAAACATTTCCATATCCACCAGAGGCAATTACAACTGCATGCGCGCTATGTCTTTCTAATTTTCCGTTCACAAGATTTCTTGTGATGATTCCTCTTGCTTTTCCATTTACAAGAACCAAATCCATCATCTCATGACGATTATACATTTTTATTTTTCCTCTTCCTATTTGACGATTCATTGCAGAATAGGCCCCTAATAATAACTGTTGCCCAGTTTGGCCTTTAGCATAAAAAGTTCTTGACACTAACACCCCACCAAATGATCTATTATCAAGCAATCCTCCATAATCTCTGGCAAATGGAACTCCCTGAGCAACACATTGATCAATTATGTTGGCTGAAACTTCAGCTAATCGATGCACATTTCCTTCTCTAGAGCGATAGTCACCTCCCTTGATAGTGTCATAGAAAAGACGATGTGTCGAATCTCCATCACCCTGATAATTTTTTGCAGCATTAATGCCTCCCTGAGCTGCAATTGAATGAGCTCTTCTTGGAGAATCTTGAAAACAAAATGTCTTAACATTATATCCCAATTCTGCAAGTGTAGCAGACGCTGAAGCTCCTGCTAACCCAGTTCCAACAACAATTACATCAATTAATCTTTTATTTGCAGGACTAACAAGATTTATATTGCTTTTATGATTAGTCCACTTTTCTGAAAGAGACCCTTTAGGTGTTTTTGAATCCATTTGTGCCATAGTTTATCCGTTTAAATGATGAAATATTGCAATAAAAACAAATCCTAACGGAATTATAAAAGAAAAAGCTATTGTAAACTTTTTCACTCCTATCATGAATTTATTATTGAAGCCAACTGATTGAAAAGCAGAACTAAATCCATGAAATAAGTGAAGGGCTAAAAAAACAAAAGAAATTGAATAAAAGACAACTCTATAAGGGCTTTGAAATTTATGAACCAGTTCTCCATAATAACGATTTGGATCATCTGGAAGAACTTCTATATATTTATAATTCATTTCTGGAACCCAAAAATCATAAAAATGTAAAACTAAAAACGACAGAATAGCTAGGCCAGAAAAAATCATATTTCTTGACATCCAATTTGCATTTTCAGAACCTTTATAGGATTCATAATTATTAGTTCTTGCTTTATTGTTTTTTATTTCTAAAATAAAACCCATCACAAAGTGAAACACTACTCCAAAAATCAAGACAGGCTGCAAAATAAATTGAACAAGAGGGTTTGTTCCCATAAAATGAGATATTGAGTTAAACATCTCTTCGCTGAAAACAGAAGTAAGATTTATAGTAAAGTGTTGAGCAAGAAAAAAAACTAAAAACAAACCAGAAAGTGCCATGGCAACCTTTCTTGCTATCGATGATAAAGTCATACAGAAAATTACATTAAACTCTTCAAAACAAAATTAAGCCACAATCACTAGACGACCAACCTTGTTTTGCTATTTTTAATGAATCTTTATAAGGTAAAAGCTAATAATTTTAATACGATAGTAAATGTTTTAATTTACGCTAAAGAATTTGCTTTGTGTTTTACCTTGTTTTTTGACATTCAAACTATACCTTCCAATGGGTAAATAATATGTTCCATCATCTCCTAAATGGAAATTATTATTATTTGATTTTACTTCTTTATCGATTGATAAATTATATTCAACTTCATTAAATCCAATATCTAAAATTACTTCCTTTTCATAAACAAGAATTCCCTTATTTGACCTTATACTTACTAAAGATTTTCCTGCTAATTTTGACCAAATAGCGAATCTAAAAAATGGCTTATAGGTGTCTGACCATACAGCCCTTCTTGATCCCCATCTTTTGGAAAACTTTAGAGGTTTAATTTCAAATAAATGAATTGGTTTATTTAATATTTCTGGAGTAAGTGATTGAACTAATTCTATATTGCTTTTAAAAATTGATCTTCCGTGTGTTCCTATTATTAAATCATTTGCCTCAGATTGAACTACTAAGTCGTGAACAGCTGCAGTTGTTAGTCCCTTTTGAAATGCTTCCCAATTTTTTCCATTATTTAATGATATATATGTCCCAATATCATTTCCTAAATATAAAATATTGGACTTTTTTGGGTCTTCATAAATTATATTTACTGGGCTATCTGGTAATCCCATTATTATTGAGACCCATGTTTTTCCATAATCATTACTTACATATACATATGATTTAAAATCATCACTCCTGTATCCGTTAAAAGTTAAATACACACGGCTTTTAATGTGAGAAGATGCAACCACCCTGCTAACCCATAAATCTTTGGGTAAGTTTTCAGCAATAATATCCCAAGTTACTCCACCATTAAGAGTCAAAGACACCTTTCCATCATCACTTCCAGTGTATAAAAGACCAAATTTAAACGGTGATTCTGAAATTGTTGTTATTGTTCCGTAAGCTACATTTCCCTTTTTACCTCCGAATGTAAGATCCCCTGAAATTAGATTCCATGAATCTCCTTTATTAAATGATTGATGTAGTTTATTACTTCCAAAGTAAACTATGTCTTGATTGTGTTTAGATAAGAGGATTGGTGTTTGCCAATTATAACGATAAGGAGATTCTCCTAATTCATGTTTAGGCTTTATTGATTTTCTGTATGGACTTTCTCCATCACCTAAGTTTAGTCTAAAGTAATTTCCAAATTGATAACCTGTATAAACGATATTTGAATTTCTTTTGTCAATCTGCACTTGCATTCCATCTCCTCCTAAAATCCTTTGCCAAGGGTTTTTTCCAGTAGCTTGCCATCTTGAATCTTCAATCGAATTGTTTGCACCTTTCCATACACCATTATCTTGAAGACCTCCATATACATTGTATGGTGTTTCATAATCTACATTCACAGAATAAAACTGACCTACGTTTGTTGAATTATTTTTAACCCAATTAACACCATCATCATAAGTGATATTAACCCCTCCGTCATTTCCATTAATTAAATGTCCTGGTTTTTCCGGATTGATCCATAAAGCATGATGATCTGAATGCACATTGTTTTTTCCAATAGAATAAAATGTCTCTCCCCCATCATCAGAAGTTAAAAGTGGAACCCCATAGATATATATTTTTTTTTTATTTTTAGGAGCAACATGAATATGGCCAAAATAATACCCGTAACTATTGTAAACTCCATCCAGAAATTCTTTATGAGTTTTTTTCCAAGTTAAGCCTCCATTTTCACTTTTATATACTTCAGGACCTATAACTGGAGTGTCAAAAAGCTGAGTATTTGCATCTTCCAAATACATTGATAAATCTAAAGGATTTAAACTTCCATTTTGAATCATTTTTTTCAAACTTTTAGCTGTATGTTTTTTTGGAAAACCCTTGTTTTTTAAGAATTTGTTTAATAGGTCGTTGTCCATTGATAAAAAGTTTGATTTATTCATGATTTTGAAATCATCTTTTGATAATGAATTGCTAGAATCTTGATTAATTTCTCTTCTAAATTGACTGTCATGTATAGCATAAATAACATCCTTATCATATACAGCTAAGCCTATTCTACCAACTCCCTTTCCATTTGGAAAACCACTATTAGGTTTACTTACTAATCGCCAGGTCTCACCAAAATCTAAACTTTTATATATTCCAGAAGAAGAACCATTACCCTTAAAATTCCATGCTTTTCGATCTTTTTCCCAAGAGGTTGCAAAAATTATTAATGGATTTTTTAGAGATTGAGCCATATCAATTATACCAGTTTGGTTGTTGATATACAGGGTTTTTTTCCAATTAACACCTTCATCTTTTGAAACATATATTCCGCGTGCTTCACTCAAAGAATATAGAGGGCCTGTCGATCCAACCACTATGTGTTTTGGATCATCGGGATTTATTATTATTTTTCCTATATGATGGGTGTTAGATAAACCGTGATGAGTCCATGTTTTACCATTATCTTTAGTTCTCAAGATTCCAATTCCTGCATATGAGGATCTAGAGGAGTTGTTTTCTCCTGTTCCAACCCATAATGTATTTGAAGGCCAGTGCATTGAAATCTCTCCAACATTTTGTGTTGGAGCATTATTCATTATTGGAGTAAAACTAATTCCATTATCTTTTGTGTGCCATATCCCTCCAGATGCATACGCTACATAAAACTCCGAGGATTCTTTAGGATTAACATCTAAAGCAACAACTCTACCGCTCATAATTGCAGGACCTATAGCTGCAAAGTGTATATTTTTAAATCTTGAATCTTTTTGATTTAATAAATGAAATTTACTTGATTCATATGTGTCTAATGCAATAGGTTTGACTTGGGAGAACAGTAAACCACTTAAGAGCGAAATGAAAATAATTTTTTTTATCATAATTGTAATTTCTATTATTTGTTAAATTAGTAAAAAAATGACTGGTAAATGTTTATTTAAAACCCATTATCTTCGTTAATAAATAATTATAAATGCGCTACACCCCTATTTCATCATCCGTTTATAAAAAAAATAGAGCTAATTTTTCAAATAATCTTGATTCTCTTGGACTTGCAGTTTTTAACTCTAATGATATCTATCCAATTAGTGCAGACAGCACTCTTCCCTTTGCTCAGCATAGAGATCTTTTTTATCTAACTGGTATTGATCAAGAAGAAACAATTTTATTGCTTTTTCCAGAAGCAAAAAATCCAAGACACAGAGAAATACTATTCATTAAGGAGACCAATGATCATATTGCCGTTTGGGAAGGTGAAAAATTATCTAAAACACAAGCAAATAAGTTATCTGGTATTGAAACAATTTTATGGATTTCAGATTTTGAGAATATGTTTTTTAAATTGACCACTCAATCTGAATTATTTTACTTTAACACCAATGAACATTACAGGGCTTCTGTTGAAACTCAAACAAGAGAAGATAGATTTATAGAATGGGCGAAAAAAAAATATCCTGCCCATAATGTCGCGAAAAGTAATCCTATTTTACAGAAATTAAGATCTGTGAAGTCAGCTGAAGAAATTAAACAAATTCAAATAGCCTGTAATATTACAGAAAAAGGCATAAGAAGGTTATTTAGTTTTATTAAACCAGGAATTTGGGAGTATGAAATTGAGGCTGAATTGGCTCATGAGTTTATGAAAAATAAATCTAAGGGGTTTGCATATACGCCAATAATTGCCTCAGGTAAAAACGCAAATATCCTTCATTATATTAAAAATAACAACCAGTGTGAAGATGGAGAATTAATTCTTTTAGATGTTGCAGCTGAATATGGTAATTACTCAAGTGATTTAACCCGAACATTGCCAGTGTCAGGAAAGTTCAATGATCGTCAAAAAGCAGTTTATAATTCGGTTTTAACTGTTAAGAAAAAGGCAACTAAATTATTAATTCCTGGAGCATATTGGGAGGAGTATCATGTTGAGGTTGGAGAAATCATGACAGCTGAACTACTAAAACTTGGTTTGCTTGATAAAGCTGATCTTCAAAATCAAGAGTCTGACTTACCGGCATATAAAAGATATTTTATGCACGGAACCTCACATCATATCGGCCTTGACACTCATGATTATGGCCTTTTACAAGACCCTCTTAAAGCAAATATGGTTTTTACAGTTGAACCCGGAATTTATATCCCTGAAGAGGGATTTGGTGTAAGACTAGAAGACGATGTTGTTGTTCAGGAAAATGGTGAACCTAAAAATTTAATGGAAAAAATTCCTATAGAAATTGAAGAGATTGAAGATTTAATGAATAAAAATTAGTGACATCCACAATCTGGGCCACAGTCCTTATCATTTTTTGATCTATAAAAAAGACTTTTTATAACATATCTTAATGAAAAAAAACCAGCTATCAAGACCATAAAACCCTGAAAATATACCATTATGATAATGTTTGATAAGCTATTAATGCAGCAAGGTAGGCAATTAAAGTCATCGACACCAATTGTAATAATGGCCATTTCCATGAATTTGTCTCTCTGCGAACAATAGCTAATGTGCTCATACATTGCATTGCAAATGCATAAAAAAGAAGTAATGAAATTCCAGTAGGTAAATCAAACATTGGTTGACCATTTGATTTTAATTCACTTCTCATTTTTTCTTTAATTGTCATTTCATTTTCTTGGCCAACACTATAAATCGTAGCTAAGGTTCCAACAAAAACTTCACGCGCAGCAAATGAAGTTATAAGTGCTATTCCAATTTTCCAATCGTAACCTAATGGACTTATGATTGGAGTTATAGATTTTCCCATAATTCCAATGTAAGAATGTTCAAGTTTATATGATCCAATTTGATAGTCTAAAGCCTCTGAAGACCATTCTGATGATCGAGGATTCGATTTCACAATTTCTTCAGCATTTTTAAAATTCTCTCCAGGCCCAAAAGAAGCCAATCCCCATAAGATAATTGAAATTGACAAAATAATTTTTCCAGCTTCAAAAACAAATGCTTTAACTTTTTCTAAAACGTTAATAAACACATTTCCTAGCAAAGGCATTTTATAATCTGGAAGCTCAACAACAAAATAAGTTTTGTGATTTATCTTAAGAACCTTTGTCAAAATAGAAGAAGAAACAAGTGCTGTTAAAAACCCTAACAAATATAAACCCATTAGAGTTATTCCTTGTATGTTCATACCCATCCACCTCTGATCAGGAATAACTAATGCTATGATAATTAGATACACTGGGAGTCTTGCTGCACAGGTTGTAAATGGAGTAACTAGTATTGTTATAAGCCTTTCTTTCCAGTTTTCTATATTTCTTGTTGCCATTACAGCAGGAATAGCACAAGCTGTTCCAGAAATTAATGGAATTACACTTTTACCGCTTAAACCGAACTTTCTGAGACCTCTATCCATAAGAAACACGACTCTACTCATATAGCCCGATTCTTCTAGGATAGATATAAAAAAAAATAAAAAAGAAATTTGTGGAATAAAAATAACAATACCTCCAATTCCAGTAATAATTCCCTCAGAGATCAGATTAGTGAATAATCCCGGAGGAAAATTTTTCTTAACACTATCACTTAAGGACGCGAAGGTTGAATCAATAAAATCCATTGGATAGCTACTCCAATCGTATATAGATTGAAATATTAATAATAACAAAAAAAAGAAAATAACATAACCCCAAAATTTATGAATCAATACTCTATCTATACGGCTTCTTAAATCAGTCGCATTGTTAATATTTACAGAATAGGTTGATTTTAAAATACTATTAATTACCTGATATCTTTTTATAGTTTCCCGTTGTTGAAGTCTTTTAATTATTTGATCAGAATAGGTTGAAAAACCATTAAAGTTTTTAATTTCATTTCTATCTATATCCCCAAAATTAGTGTCTTGAGTAATTACTAACCAAAGTTTGTATAATTGCTCATTAGGAAATACTTTTTGAAGATTTTTAAAATATTCCTTATCAATATTTTTAAGGTCTAAAAAATTTGACTTTGATAATCTTCTATAATTAATCAATAATTCTTTGAGTGTTTCAAAACCTTTATTTTCTCTAACACTAATTAAAGCAACTTTAGTGTCCAGCTTTTTTTCTAATAAATCAATGTCAATTTTTATACCCTTTCGAATCATTCGATCAGACATATTTATAGCTAAGATTGCTGGTATGTTTAAATCCTTAACCTGAGTAAATAATAATAGATTTCTTTTTAAATTTTCTACATCTGTAATGACAACAGCAACATCTGGATAATCACGATTGTTTTTATTCATTAATAATTCAAGAACAATGCTTTCGTCTATTGATGAAGCATTTACACTATATGTTCCTGGAAGATCTATTAAATGTGCTTTAGTCATTCTATCTAAAGTGCAATAGCCTTCTTTTTTCTCGACAGTTATTCCAGGATAATTTCCAACCTTTTGATTAAGACCTGTCAATTTATTAAACACAGAAGTTTTGCCCGTATTTGGATTTCCAATTAAAGCAACATTTATAGACTTAATCATATTCTTTAATTGAATCAATAAAAATTTGACACGCTAAGTCTTTTCTTATAGCAATATGAGTTCCATCAACTTTAAGATACAATGGGTCATTGAATGGAGCTAGGTAAAGTAATTCAACCTCATTCCCGGGAAGGCATCCCATTTCTATCAACTTCAAAGGCAAATTGGCAGTTTCAAATTGAATTATTACACCCTTTTCTCCAGGCACCAATTTGTCTAAAGATTTCATTTTTTTTTAAGTTTCAAGGAAACAAAAATAGTTATTTTTATTTCTTAAGTATGAATTTAATTAATTGAATATTCGGCTTTTAGGTTAAGTATGTCATTTTGTATTTCTTTCATATCCTCCTTTACTGTG
Organism: Candidatus Marivariicella framensis; assembly: GCF_982709265.1. Classification (NCBI taxonomy): domain Bacteria; kingdom Pseudomonadati; phylum Bacteroidota; class Flavobacteriia; order Flavobacteriales; family Flavobacteriaceae; genus Candidatus Marivariicella; species Candidatus Marivariicella framensis. The sequence continues at coordinate 42,751 of NZ_CEXPNT010000008.1, forward strand.
CCATCATAAAATCCTCTAATTCTTTTATCTGGGTCTATTAAAATAAAATTTTCTGTATGGATCATATCATATAAGTTACCATCAACATTTGTTTTAACAGCTAGATAAGATTGTCGAGCCAAATCATAAATTTCTTTTTTTGGGCCTGTTACTAAATGCCATTTCTCATCAATGATTCCCTTTTCTAATGCATATTTTTTTAATTGAGCTACTGAATCTATTTTAGGAGTAACGGAGTGTGATAAAAGTAGAACTGAAGAATCATTTTTAAAAGTATTTTGAATAACCGACATGTTTTCTGTCATTATCGGACATATTGAGGGACATGTAGTGAAGAAAAAATCAGCTACGTAAATCTTATTTTCAAATGTATTTTGAGTTACCCATTTATTATTTTGATTTTTAAGTTTAAAGTCAGCTATTCTATGAAATTTTTTTACATGCTGCATACTACTATCTACAAGCTCAAAATTAACCATTGCAGGGCTATAGATTGGTAAAATTCTTTTTGGTTTTAATGCATCATAAAACAACATCAAAATTATTATACATATAAATGAAAATACAGATAAGAAGACTTTGTATTTTAAAAAAAAACTTTTCAATTTTTATGAATTAATCTTAATGATTACAAAGATACATAAAAGCAATATCGATAAACTATTATTTAAGAGATATGAGATTTTTGTGGTCAATTAAAAAACACTAATTTTGGGCCCAAATTAATTTTACATGAGTTTATTTTTTATTAAAGGGTCTCAACTACTTTTAAGTCTATCGATACTTATCGTTTTACATGAGTTAGGGCATTTTATACCAGCAAAATTATTCAAGACCCGAGTAGAGAAATTTTATTTATTTTTTGATATTAAATTCTCATTGTTTAAGAAAAAAATTGGGGAAACTGAATACGGTATTGGTTGGCTTCCTTTAGGTGGCTATGTTAAAATAGCGGGAATGATAGATGAAAGTATGGACACCGAACATTTAAATAAAGATCCTGAACCATGGGAATTTAGATCAAAGCCAGCTTGGCAGCGATTAATTATAATGCTAGGTGGGGTTACCGTTAATCTTATTCTTGGATTTTTAATTTATATGATGGTTGCTTTCATTTGGGGAAAAACTATAATAACAAATGAAGATTTACCCGGAGGCTATGAAGTAGCTGAAATTATGAAACCATACGGGTTTAAAGATGGAGATAAAATTTTAGAGGTAAATGGGAATGATCTTGAAAACATAGCTGATATTTCTAAATATTTGTTTTTAAGAAATGTTTCAAGTGTTAAGGTTGAGCACTTTGATGGAAAAAATGAAATTTTAACTATTCCTGAGAATATAGGAGTTCAAATGTTTGAGACAGGAAATATGTTACCTTTTACTGCTTTAGTTCAACCTATTATTGATTCGATTGAACCAAATTCTCCAGCACAAAAAGCAAATTTAATTTCAGAAGATTTGATTTTATCAGTAAATGGAACATCAATCATTAAATGGCAAGATTTTACAAAATTAGTTAAAGAAAGTAGTTCAAAATCAGTGGTTCTCGACGTTAAAAGAAAAGGTAGGGTTATTTCAAAAACAATAAGCTTAAGAGATGACAATACGATTGGGGTAGGTCTTAAGATTCCTGTTATTACTCCCACTCAACTAAGCTTCACAATGTCAGAAAGTATTTCTAGAGGCTATCAAAAAGCTTATTGGACTCTTTTAGACTATGTTTCACAATTTAAATATGTGTTTTCCAAAAAAGGAGCATCACAACTTGGAGGATTTGCTTCAATTGGGGGGCTATTTCCTCCAACATGGGACTGGCGGGGTTTCTGGGAAAGTACAGCACTAATTTCTATCATATTGGCATTTATGAATCTATTACCAATTCCAGCTCTTGATGGAGGACATGTTATGTTTTTACTTTATGAGCTAGTCTCAGGCAGAAAGCCAAATGATAAATTCATGGAATATGCACAAGTATTTGGATTTTTCTTATTGATGTCTTTAGTTTTATATGCAAATGGAAATGATGTTTATCGTGCAATTTTCGGGTAAAAGATTATTTAAATCCAATTAATCCTCTCTTAGTTTAAATAAAAAATAAACTTGTTTTTT
>NZ_CEXPNT010000008.1:44962-75830 GCF_982709265.1 Candidatus Marivariicella framensis
TACTTTTAATAGGTAATGTTAACTCTCAAATAATTCAACAACGTCTATTAGAAGTAGAGGCAGCTGATGTTTCAAAATTTGAATCTGCAGTAGCTAAAAAAACTAAAATGTACAATAGTAAAAATGGTCAAACAAGATTTTCAACTTGGAAGATTTTAACTGGTCAAAATGCTAATCATTATATCAGAATGATGCATGCAAAATCGATGGGAGAATTCGATAATGTTGATACATCTGGTAATAATTTTTGGCGAAAAACAGTAGGTCCTCTTCACAAATCTGTTGGAAACCGAATAATGACTAGAAATAATGAATCCTCATATAATCCAGTTAATGCAAAAAGAAATAATCACAGAAGAATTATTTACTACAACTACAAAGATTCTGGAGATAAAGATTTTTGGATGTTTAGAAATAGATCAAAAAAAGTCTGGGAAGAAACTGCGTATAATCAAAGAGTGACAGTCATGGAATGTAACTCTGGCTGTAACGGTAATTGGGTAATGGTAAGATTCCATCACGAAAATTTTGCTGGGGAAACTGATGACTGGAATTCAAGACCTGATTTTATAAAAAAATATAATGAATTATTCGGTGAAGGCTCTTTAGAGCAAGATTCTGCAAGATTTAGAGCTTCATTAATGGATGATGGAATGAGAGTTCGTCACCATCAATATATGTCTGAATTAAGTTCTCCTTTGAATTAACTATTTATTTATAATGAATTTGAAAAAGGCCTCTTAAAGAGGCCTTTTTATTTATTGATTTTCTAGAAAATTTTCAGCTTGTTCAAGAAGATTAGATTTTTTTTCTGAATTCATTTTATCAAATGTGCTCACTAGCATTCTCATTCTTGGGTTTTTTACAAAAAACCCTCTATGTTTATCCATAAACCTCCAAAATAATCCATCCCAAATTATTTGCCATTCTCCTTTTTTGTAATCACTCATTTTAAATAAATAATTACTGCTTGATATATATGGCTTAGTAGACATTAATCCTCCATCACTGAATTGACTCATTCCGTAAACATTTGGAACCATAACCCAATCATAAGAGTCAATAAACATTTCCATGAACCATTTGTAAACTTCGTCTGGATCAAACTCACATAAAACCATAAAATTTCCTAAGACCATTAATCTCTCAATATGATGACAGTATCCAGTTTGATTAATTTTTTGAATAGTTAAATCAATAGGAATTATACCTGTGGTTCCTGAATAGAAGCTAGCCGGAATTTTTTTATTAAAGTTCCAAAAATTTCTTGTTCTCTCGTGACTTCCTTTTGATATATAAATCCCTCTTATAAATTCTCGCCAACCTATTATTTGCCTAATAAATCCTTCAATAGAATTTAATGGTATTGTATTTTTATCATAAAATGAAATTGCTTTATCAACAATTAATTTAGGAGAAAGAAGTCCGCTATTTATGAGTGGACTTAATAGACTATGATTTAGTAAAACCTCCTCCGAAACAATTGCATCCTCGTAAGATCCAAAATCTTCAAATCTGTTCTCTAAAAAATCTTGAAACCACTTTTCTGCATCAACATGATTATTTGGGTATTTAAAATCTTCATTTATCACGCCATAATTAGATGGAAAATAATTTTCTACATATTTAATTCCATCAGATAAAAACTTATTTTTTTTTGGAAATAAAATATCTGGAGGTCTAATATTCTTTGGATATTTCTTTCTATTTACCATGTCAAAAGACCACTTTCCTCCGTCAGGATTAAAGTTTTTATCAATTAAAATATTTAATTTTTTTCTTTGACTTATATAAAAAGTTGTGTGAAAGAATTTCTTTTTTTCAGGTTTAAAAAAACTATTTAAATCTTCCTGATCATTTATAAAAAGAAGTGAATCATGTTTTATTAATTTTATTTTATTTTCAATAGCAAATTTATTTATCCTTCGTTCCAGGAGGTAGTCAACCGAATCAATATATTCAATTTCTTTAAATCCTTTTTTAGACAACTCTATAATTAAATTTCTTATATCAGACAAATCATTATAGGAGTCAATATAATTGACTTTAACACCCATATTGCTTAAGTATTCATTATAATATTTCATTGAAGATCTATGAAATAAAATTTTTTGTTTGTGAAAATTATATTGTTTGAAGAAAAGAAATTCTTCAACTAAAAAAACTTCACTATTTTTTTTTAACAAAGGAGATTCTTTGAATAATTGGTTTGGAAATATTATACTACAAGTCAATTTCATATTGTTTATTTAACCACAATTTTTGAAAAGTGTTATTTGGATCATATCTATCTGCTTGAAATTTTGGATTGAATTTTCGATCTGGCATAGGATCATTTCCAATCCCTGAATTATAAATCCAATTTCCATAATTACTATGTACGTCATAATCAATCAACATAGATTCAAAATAGGAAGCCCCAACTCTCCAGTCTATTAAAAGATCTTTTGTTAAATAGGAGGCAACGTTTTGCCTTCCTCTATTACTCATCCATCCAGTTTTTTTTAATTCTATCATATTAGCATTAATGAAAGACTCTTTGGTGGTTCCATTTATCCAGCTATTTATTGTGTCTATGTCAATTTTCCAAACCTTTGATTTTGAGTAAATTCCTCCTAATCTAAAAATCTTATTACCATGCTTAATCGATATATACTTAAAATAGTCTCTCCAAATTAATTCAAAAATAAGCCAGTAGGTAGATTGATTTTTTAGGATTTCATCTTCAAACTTTTTTACTTCCCAATATATTTGTCTGGCTGATATTGATCCATTAGCTAACCAGCTTGATAATTTTGAACTATAGTCAGTTTTTAATAAGCCATTTCTGGTTTTTTTATAAAATCCTAGTTTTTTTGATTTCCAAAAATAAAAATTGATTCGATCAAGCCCTGATTTAGTGCCTCCTTGAAATGGAAATGCGCTGTTTATATCGACTTTAAATGGATCAAGATTCAAATCTTCCAACTTTGGTATAGGAAATGTTTCTTCAAGCAAATTCGATTTATCTAATTTAATTGGAACAGGACAGCATTCTCTGACCGTAATTCTTTTCTCAATTTTTTTTCTAAAACTTGAAAAAACTTCTGGTATGTTTATTGGTTCAATCATTATCTCATCTGGATGAAATAAAAATTGATCGTATTCAGAATTTAAATTAAATCCTTTAGGTAATTTTTCAATTAAATCTTTCTCTATTTTTTCTTCTTCAATAGTCCACTCTTTTTGGCAATAGATATCGTTAATCTCATGATTCTTAATAACGTTTATTAATCCTGATATTGAGGGAGAATTGTCAATTATTAAAGAAATATTAAGTTCAGCTAAAGAGTTTTTTAAGTCTTCTATTGTTTCAATCAAAAATTGAGCTCTAAACTTTTCTGTTTTTTTAAACCCCCACTTGTCTTTTTTATAATAATTAGTATCAAAATTATAATAAGCAATAATTTTTTTATGAGAAATTGATGCTTGATGTAAAGATTTATTATCAAGTACTCGTAAGTTGTTTCTAAACCAAATTATTGCTTTTTGCTCCTGCATTTTTTACTACAATAAATTATTTCATGCCAGTTTTTCTCCCATTTTTTTCTCCATTTAAAATTTAAATTACAAACAGGACATTTTTTTTCTGGAAAATTTATTTTTAAAATTCTTTTCAAAATTTTATCTGACATTTATTAAAAAGATTACAAATATATATCAAAATGTTTAAAAAAATTTTGTAAAATCTAATGTTTACTATACACTTAAGTATATTTATATTTAAATTTTATTTCATGAAAAAAATTTTAGTACTATTTCTTTTTATTTCTAACATATCATTTAGTCAAATGATAACTAATGAATCAAAAGTTGAAGTGATAGAAAAAGAAACATTTAAAGAGTTGATTGAAAAAAATATTCAAGTTATTGATGTGCGAACTGCTGAAGAATATAGAGATGGTTATATAAAAAATGCAATTAATATTGATTTTAAATCTTCAGAATTTATTCAAAACATCTCAAGGTTAGATAAAAATAAATCATATTTAATTTATTGTAAATCAGGAAACAGAAGTGGAAAAGCCTCTAAAGTAATGGATTCGTTAGGTTTTCATAAGATCTATGATTTGAAGGGTGGTTTCATGAATTGGTAAATCAAATTTGATTTTTTCAAATTTTCTTTTAAAATTAATTCCGTGCTTAATTTTAAAAATAAACCTCTTTAGCCATTTTGTAAGTGTTTAAATGGGCATCTACAATAACACTAATATCTTCGGAATAACCACCCCCCATACTACACTGGACAGGAATATTTTCTTTTTTACATAAAGAAAAAACAAATTTATCTCTATCCTTGCATCCCTCTAAAGTTAAAGATAGTCTGCCTAGTTTATCAGTTTTTATAACATCTACTCCTGATAAGTAAAATATGAAATTTGGTCTAACTTTTTTAATTAATAAAGGCAAAGTTTTTTTTAAGATAGTTAAGTATTCGATATCAGTTGTATTGTCTTTAAGTCCAATATCCAAGTCACTTTTCTCTTTTTTAAATGGAAAGTTTTTATCTCCGTGCATAGAAAAGGTAAATACTTGTTCGATTGATTTGAAAATTGAAGCAGTTCCATTTCCTTGATGTACATCTAAATCAACAATTAATATTTTATTTATAGCATGATTTTTCAATAAGTATTTAGCAGCTATCGCTTGATCATTTAGCAGGCAAAATCCCTCTCCTCTATCTGAAAATGAATGATGAGTACCTCCTGCAATATTCATTGATATTTTATAGGTTAAAGCTTTATCTGCACCCATAACAGTCCCCCCAGCAATCAAAAATTCTCTGTCAATCAACTCTTTTGAAAGTGGAAATCCAATCTTCCTAATTTCAGGTTTAGTTAATTTTAAACTTTTTAATTTTAATACATATTCTTTATCATGAACTTGAGTAACACAATTCAATTCAGGAGGATAAGGTGAGAAAAAATCAGTTTCTTTTGATATTCCTTGATTTATTAATTCGTTAGGTAAGAGTTTGTATTTTTCCATTGGAAATCTGTGTCCTTTAGGAAGATCGAGCTTGTATGATTCATGATAAGCTATTGGAATATATCTATTCATTTTTTAAAAATTAGTTACTACTAATTTTAATAAGCTATTTGAATTTATAGCTTCTAAGACCTCTTGTGAACTCTCCTTCTTGAATCTTTGATAATTTTATTGAACTGTTATATTCAGAAATTGGATCCTTAATTTTATTCCGATGTAGATCTTCATAAGTGCCAACATCAATATCTTTTCTTTTATCTAATATCTCAAAAAGATTTGAGGATTTTAATTTAATTTTCCAACTACTTTCAATTATTCCTTCAAAAATTTTAGCTTTAGATCCACTCCCATAACTAATAAAACCAATTTTATTATTGGTTAATTCTATTTTTTTGGTAATTGCATTGTTTAGCATGCTTAGAAGTGACATGAAAATAGATGCGGTATACATATTTCCTATTTCGGAAGATGCAATCTCTCCTGGAGCTATCTTTTTAACAACAAAATCATTATATAATTCTGATTTACTTGCTAATTTAATCCATGCTTTTTCATCACCCTTTTTAACTTTTCCAATTTCATTAGTAAGTTGATCTAATTTATTGTTGTCATCAAGCCATAATGTCCATTTTTTAACTAACATTCTTCTGCCGTGAAAAGCATAAGGAAGATGAAATATTAAATGATTCCAATCTTCAAAAATATTTATGTTTTTTTGACTAATAAAATGATCTAGTGCTTCAAAAATTCTTTCCTCATAACATTCATTTGAAAATTGACCTTCAAATATTGGTTCTTCTTTATAAATTTCAAAATTAGCATTTGAAGAGGACCAAAATTCAGAATTATTTTTATTTAAAATTTTTGACGCTTCATCATTTGAAATTTCTTTTCCAAGTAATTTTGCTGTCTCTTTTAAAATCTCCTCTTTATCATAAACCCTTCTGGGCTTGAAAAAATCACCAACACTTTTTGTAGCAACTCCCCATTTATTTGTAATAGATATAATGCTTGGATTTTCTTTGATTAGTAATGCTACTGCTCCAGCACCTTGAGTATATTCTCCGGTTGATTCTAATTCATACTTTGCTAAATCAGAAGCAATAACTACTGCTTTTCTTTCAACTCCATTTACAACCCAATCATTGCAATTTTGAAGAGCGTCAACCGCTCCAACACAAGCAAAAGTTAGGTCAACAACATCACAGTTTTTAAAACACCTGAAACCAAATTTATTATTTAAAATTTCTTCTAAAACTTGTATTACATATGTTGAAATTGGTTTTGATCCGTCCAAGGCACTTTCAGTTCCTATATATATACGTCCAATTTCTCTAGGATCAAGATTATTTGAAGTAATTAAATTTAATAAAGCATTAGCAGCAAATGAAGCAGTGTCCTCATCACAGTCAGGAATAGACATTTTATTTAAACCAAGGCCTTTATTGAGTTTTTCAAATGAAATATTTCTTTTAATGGCTAATTTTTCCATATCCACAAAAAGTTTTGGAACATAAAAAGATATAGCATCAATGCCCGTTTTTTTCATTTTTATAATTTATGATATCTGTATCGAAAATCGTCTCGCAAACTTAGAAATAAAAACAACTTAATGCAAAACTTTATTACAATTACATTTATTGAATTCATAATTTAAGTGATTTTAATTAAAAATATTTTTTATATTAAGTTTTAAATTTTATTATGATGAAAAAACAAATAATTCTTTTGCTGTTTGTTCCAATTTTTTCGTTTGGGCAAATGAAAAATGAATTGGATGAAATTTCAGAAAAATATACACTGAAAAGTTTCAATTTATTAAAAGACATACTAAGTATTCCTAATGATGCTTTTTATCCTGAATGGATAGAGAAAAATATATCATGGACCGAAAAGGCCTTTTCCAAAAGAGGTTTTATAACTACTCGAATTAAAACAAAAGGAGCTCCTTTATTATTAGCTAGTCAAAACTTCAATAGCAGTGGTCAAACAGTATTAATTTATTTGCAAATGGATGGTCAGCCAGTAGATCCAAATAGATGGAATCAAAAAGATCCATATTTGCCAGTTTTAAAAAAACAAAATATTAATGGTGATTGGGAGTCAATTTCTTGGAACAAGATCAACAACTATGATTCTGATTGGAGGGTTTTTGCAAGATCTGCAAGTGATGCTAAAGGGCCTGTCGCAATGTTTCTAACTGCAATGGATGCAGTTAATGACTTAAAAAAATTACCAAATTATAATATTAAAGTTATTTTAGATTTTGAAGAAGAAATGGGGTCTCCAAACTTACCAGAAGCTGTTAAAAATAATACTGATTTATTAAAAGCAGATCAATTAATAATTTTTGATGGTCCCTTACATCGTTTAAATAAGCCAACACTTGAATTTGGAGCTAGAGGAATTGCCACTATGCAATTAACTACTTATGGCCCTATTGTTCCCCAGCACAGTGGTCACTTTGGAAATTATGTTCCAAATCCTGCATTTAAACTTTCTAGAATTTTAGCTTCAATGAAAAGTGAAAATGGAAAAGTTATAATTCCTGGTTTTTACAATGGGATAGTTTTAACTGACGAAATAAAATCTATACTGAATGATACACCTCATAACGAAGAAGAATTAAAAAATATTTTACAGTTTTCTGAAACAGATAAAGTAGCAGATAATTATCAAGAATCAATTCAGTATCCTTCGTTAAATATTAGAGGAATGCAATCCGGATGGATAAACGAAAAGGTCAGAACCATTATACCCGCATGGGCAAGAGCAGAGATTGATATTCGCTTAGTTAAAGAGTCCTCTCCTGAAAACTTAATTAAATTAATTAAATCTCACATTGAGAATCAAGGATATCTAATTTTAGATAGGGAGCCAACAAAAAAAGAGCGTATTAAACATCCAAATATTGCAACAATAAAAACAAAAATTTTATATCAATCTTTTAGAACAGACATGCAATCTAAAATTGGCAGGTGGCTTCAAAAAGCTCTGGTTAGAGCATTTGATCAAGATCCAATTATAATTAGAATGAGTGGTGGTTCAATTCCAATTTCACCTTTTGTTAATTCCCTGGGAATTCCTGCTGTTTGTGTTCCAACAGTTAATATAGATAATAATCAACATAGTCCAAATGAAAATTTAAGATTAGGGAATTATCGAGATGGAATAAAGACAATTTTAACAATTTTAACAGAACCTCTAGACTAAGTTAATATGATTTTAGTAAACCTCCATCTATTGGAATTGCAGTTCCATTAATATAAGCAGCTTTATTTGAAGCTAAAAAAGACACTAAATACCCATATTCTTCAGGTATTCCAAGACGATTAACTGGAACCATTTCCTTCATAGCTAAAAGAACTTGAGATTCTGAAATATTTAAACTTTTTGCTTTAGCTGCGTTTAATTGTGCTATTCTTTCAGTATCAAAATATCCTGTCAAAATACTATTAACCGTTATTCCATATTGAGCAACATCAAAAGAAAGACTTTTACCCCATGTAACAACTGCTGCTCTAATAGTATTAGATAAGACTAAATAATTTAAAGGTTCACGAACTGAAATTGAAGCAATATTAATTATTCTTCCCCATCCCTGTCTTTTCATATGTGACATAGCTAATGTGGTTGCGTAAACAATATTTTTAAATAACAAGTCAAAGGAGATTTGATAATCTTGAATTGATTTGGATAGTGAATTTCCTGATGGAGGTCCTTGAGTATTATTTACAAGTATATCAATTTTATTTTCCTTAAAAAAAACGTCAAGTTTAACTTTGAAGCTATTAAAGTCTGAAAAGTCTACTTGTAAAAAATGATGAACTTGTCCTTTATCTGATGGAAGATTTTTGATAATTTCTTTCATTTTAGATTTATTTCTTGCCATTAAACAAACAGATGCTCCTGAGCTAGCTAGTTGTTTAGCTATTGCTAGACCAATTCCCTTTGAACTACCTCCTATTAAAGCTTGTTTTCCTTTTAATGATATCTCCATTTAACGGTATTCTTCTCTTACTGGACTAAAGACATCCATTAATTTACAGCTAGTTATCGCTTTTCCTGAGTGCGGAACATTTGAATGAATAACAACAACAGACCCGGGTCCATATAATGATGTTTTACCATTTAATGTAAATTCAAATTTACCTTCTAACACATGCATGATTTGCTCATGAAAATGATTATGTTTTGGAACTTCAGCACCTTTATCTACATCCCAAAATGCCCAACTAATTGAATTACCATGAATAATTTTACCGTGCAAGCCCGGTATAATTTCTTTTGAGTTAATTTCATTTAAATACATTATAGTCTTATTAATTATTAAATCTTAAAACCACTCCTGCTTTTTTATTTGTGAAATTTTTATCGTCAATAGCTAATTTACCGTTGACTATAACATAATGAATTCCCTCGGAGTATTGATGAGGTTTTTCGAAAGTTGCTTTATCGATAATTGTGTTAGAATTAAAAATAGTGATATCAGCTTTCATTCCTTCTTTAATCATTCCTCGATTTTTTAGGCCAATGGTTTGGGCTGGAAGTAATGTCATCTTATAAATTGCTTCTGATAACGAAAGAATATTTTTTTCTCTTACATAATGACCAAGAACTCTCGGGAAAGTTCCATACCATCTAGGATGAGGGTGTCCATCTCCAGGACTAACAAGTCTTCCGTCAGAGGCAATCATTGTTTTAGGATGTTTCATTATATTTTCAACATCTTTTTTATCCATTGCAAAAAAGACACACGAAGCCCCTCCTTTTAATTGAGCCTCTATTACTAACTCTGCTCCATTTTCAACTGATGGATTTAAACCTCTAGTTTTAGCCCAATATTTTAAAGTTTTTCCTTCAAGCTCAGGCATCCATCTAACTTTTGCAAATTGAACTCTATTAAGGTCATTTCCGCCTCTATCATTTAAAATATTGAAAATTATTCCTTTTTTAATACTATCTCTAAGTGATGGATTTTCTATTCGTTTGGCGAATTGTTTATTACCACCAGCTCTTGCCCATCCAGGAATTAAAACAGATATCCCGGTATAACTAGCCTCGTAAGGATATTGATCCATTAATATATCTAAACCTGCTACCCTTGCAGAATCAACTAAAGCAAGAGTTTGAGAGCTTTTACCCCACATAGGTTTACCGATAACTTTGTGATGGGTTAAAATAACAGGAATTTCCGCATACTTAGAAATATCGATGGCCTCTTTTACAGATGCTATAACTCCTAGACCTTCATCTCTTAGATGAGAGGTGTAAATTCCACCTTTTTTAGATGCTTCTTTAGACAAACTAATAATTTCATCAATTTCTGAAAAATTTCCTGGTAAGTATTTTAGACCTGTTGAAATTCCAAATGCACCTTCATCCATAGCTAAAGAGATTTGTGATTTCATAATGCCCATTTCATCTTTTGTTGGAGCTCTATTTTCTAGAGACATTACATTTTTTCTAACAGTATTATGTCCAATCAAATAACCAACATTCATTCCTACGCCTATTTGATCTAAAGTGTCTAAAAATTTTCCAAATGGCCAGGGACTGGATCCATCAGGTCCTCCAAGACTCGTTGTAACTCCTTGCCTCAAGTGACTTTCACAATTTGATAACTTTAAAATAGGATCTAAATGTGCATGAACATCAATAAATCCCGGAGAAACTACTAGTCCTTTGGCATTGATTATTTGTTTGGCATTAGAACCATCTAAGCTCCCTATTTTAATAATATCAGAATCAATTATACCAATATCTGTAATAATTGATTTAGACCCAGAACCATCATATACCTCTCCTTGAGAGATGATAATATCATAATTAATATTTGAATCACAACTGAAAATAAATAAGGCAAGAGTTGATAAACTGAATGTAATTGTAGATTTAATCATATTTAAAAATACAAAACTTATTTTAAGGTTTAATAAAATAAGTTCTAAATCAATAATACAATAGTAAAAGGTGAATTATTACTTTATTATGTATTAAAATATGGCTTTTTAGTTTTTATAGATATTACAAAGTGTTGATTATAATTACTACCTTCATACCCGTAATATAATTAATTATACATGTTTAAAAAATCAGATTATTTGTTATTAGGAGCTGCTTTTTTTAGTTTCTGCTTCTCCGTAGGGTTATGGTTTACTGGACTCAAAGATGAGGGTATGTACGTAGGTATTTGGGTTCCATCAATTCTTGCTGCTGGAGGATACTTCAAACAAGTTTTAAATCAAAAATAGACATGGGAGTTGCTGTCATTTTTTTTATAGGGTTTTTAGTTTTTGGGGGGGTTATTTCTTCTTTTATAATGGGGTTTTCCGAAAATAAACCAAGAAGAGATTATACTGAAAAAACAGATTCAGTAGACTATGATGGTGGTGGAAATTGGGGGAGAATTCCTCCCAGTAAAGAAAAAAAATAAATCAAAATTTTAATTAATTAAATCTAATATATGAGTACTTCATCTATTAATGAAATACCTGAAGAATTTCGAATAAGCCCCATTAATTGTGACAGTTACCTTGTAAATGGACAACTAAAAAAGTGGAAAGGAAACACTACAGAAGTCTTTTCTTCAATTCGAACTCCAAATAAAGAAGGAGCTCTTAAACCGACTTTACTTGGTTCAATACCGGATATGGAAACAAAAAGTGCTCTTGAAGCATTAAAAGCTGCGGAAAATGCATACGGAAAAGGTAAAGGCTTATGGCCAACAATGAAGGTGTCCGAAAGATTAAAATGCATGGAGGTTTTTGTAAAGAAAATGAAAGAGCATCGGGATATTGTAGTAAAACTTTTGATGTGGGAGATATGTAAAAATAAGAGTGATTCTTACAAAGAATTTGATAGGACTATTGATTATATTAATGATACTATTGAGGCTTACAAAAACTTAGACCGTAAAAGTGCACGTTTTGACAAAGAGGGAGGGATTTACGCACATATTAGAAGGGGTCCACTAGGAGTTATTCTCTGTTTAGGACCCTATAATTATCCTCTTAATGAAACTTTTTGCTTATTAATTCCAGCAATTATAATGGGGAATACTGCAATATTTAAGCCTGCTAAACATGGGGTTCTCTTGATTTATCCACTTTTACAGGCATTTCAAGAAAGTTTTCCTCCTGGTGTTGTTAATATTCTATTTGGAAGAGGAAGAAAAATTGCTTCTCCAATAATGAAAACTGGGGCTATTGATGTTCTTGCTTTAATTGGTCACAGTAATTCAGCAGTAGCTCTTCAAGACGAACATCCTAAAAAAAATAAATTAAGACTGGTTTTAGGTCTTGAAGCAAAAAATCCAGGAATTATTCTTCCTGATGCTGATCTTGAGCATACTGTTAAGGAGTGTATTTCTGGAACACTTTCATATAACGGTCAAAGATGTACAGCGTTGAAAGTTCTATATGTGCATGAATCAATTATTGATGAATTTAATAGAAAGTTTTCTGAAGAAGTTGATAAACTTAAATTTGGCATGCCATGGGAAAAAGATGCTTTTTTAACTCCACTTCCTGAACCAAATAAACCTAAATATATAAAAGATTTAATTGATGATGCTGTTAAATATGGGGCAAAAATAATAAATAAAAAAGGTGGTGAATTAAGTGAAAACTATTCATTTCCTGCTGTATTATATCCAGTTAATGATAAAATGAAAGTATATCATGAGGAGCAATTTGGACCAGTAATACCAATTATTTCTTATAAAGATATTGATGAACCTTTAGATGCTATGGCTGATACTGACTACGGTCAACAGGTAAGTCTTTTTGGTCGTGATGTTAGAAAAATAGGTCCATTAATTGATACTTTAGCAAATCTAGTTTGTCGGGTAAATCTCAATTCTGCATGCCAAAGAGGACCTGATGTTTATCCATTTACAGGAAGAAAGAATTCTGCAGTAAGCACATTAAGTGTTTATGATGCCCTTCGTTCTTTTTCAATAAGAACATTTGTAGCGTCAAAAGACACCCCTTACAATAACGAAATTCTTGAAAATTTATTGAATTCTAATGAGTCCAATTTTGTAACAACAGAATACTTATTATAGATAATATTCCTGTTTTTAAGATTTTAAAAAAATTTAAATCCTTTTAAGATATCTTATTAGGACTTATATTTGCACAAAAAATTAGAATGAAAAAGATATATTTATTAAGTTTTATTTTATTAATCGGATGTTCAAACACTGCGAAAAATAAAACAGATTCAAAAAGTCAGACCAAAGTTCCCAAAGAAATATTAATTGAGTTGTCCTCTAGTGATAATATGCTTTTTGACAAAAAATTCATTTATGTAAATTCTAGACAGAAAATTACATTGACCCTAAACCATATTGGTGAATTTGATAAAAAAATAATGGGACATAACTTTGTTTTACTTAAAAAGGGAGTTGATGTTACTGAATATGCTACTAGAGCTATGAAAGCTCGTGATAATGAATATATTGCTGAAGGAGATGATGTAATTGCTCACACAAAACTTATAGGGGGAGGTGAAAGTGATACAATCATTTTTGATGCTCCTGAAAAAGGGTCATATATCTATATCTGTTCTTTTCCTGGACATTATGGGGTAATGAGAGGTATTTTAATAGTTAAATGATCAGTTTTTAAAGAATTTTTATTTATGAGTTTTAAAGAAGGTGATCAGGTTCAAATAATTATCGGAAGACAAACTAATCTTGGCTTTATTGTTGAGATAAACAATTCAGAAGAAGGATTGTTATACAACAATGAGATTTATATTCCAATTGAAACTGGAATGGAAACTATTGGATATATTAAGAAAATTCGTGAGGATGGAAAGCTAGATATTTCACTTAACAAGCAAGGTTTTCTTAATGTCATAGAAAGAAATTGTTCAGAAGTTTTAAATAAACTTGAACAAAAAAATACTATTTTTTTAAATGATAAAAGTAGTCCTGATGATATCACTGCTCAACTAAATATGAGTAAAAAAGCTTTTAAAAAAGCAATCGGAGTTTTATACAAAAAAAAGAAAATTATTATAAATTCTGACTCTATTAGTTTGACTAAAAACAACTAATTATAATTTTTAATTATGGAGTCATTTGTAGAGTGGGGGTATCTAGGTCTTTTTATTGCTAGTTTTCTTGCAGCAACTGTTATCCCTCTTAGTTCTGAAATTGTTTTAAGTATTTTGATTGCTAATAATTATGATTTAACACTTAGTTTATTTGTCGCTTCGTTGGGAAGCTGGATGGGGGGGTTGAGTAGTTACGGTTTAGGAAGATTAGGTAAATGGAATATAATTGAAAAATATTTTAAAGTAAAAAAAGAAAAAATAACCAATTGGAAAAACTATATAGATAATTGGGGAAGTACTCTAGCTTTTCTTTGCTGGCTTCCTATAATTGGAGATCCAATTGCTGTAGGATTAGGGTTCTTTCGAACTCATTTCTATTTAGTAAGTCTTTGGATGTTTGTTGGTAAAGCACTTAGATATATCGTTTGGGCATTAATAACCTATTGGGGTCTTTCGTTATTTTGAAAGTATATTTTGTAAATTGTTGATTAATGAAAAAAGAATTTCTTCCACTTATATTTTATATAATCTTCTCATGTGGTACCAAAAATGAGTCGATAAATAATATTTTACCTGGAAATGATCCTAATTTCAAAATTATAAGCCATAATGATATTGGTTTCGAATCTACAAATAGAAAAGTTGATGTTTTTGGACTTTACATATACGCTTATCCTGAAGTAGATGATTTAAAATTACTACATACTGCCAATATTATGGCTCAGTATCTTGATAATGATGAGGATGGAAATGTTGATAATCCATTTTTAATTTCAACTTTAAAATCTAATAAGGCATCTTTATTTATATGGAAATATGAATCTCAAATAAGTATAAACGCTCAAGACCTAGGTGATGACGAAACATTACCATCATGGCATAATAATAATCAAAACGAAAGATTTGATGCTTCATTGGAAGAGGTATGGCATGTTATTACTCATTCTGGATATGCAAATGCTTATCCAAATGTTTTTGGGGAAAATGACAAAAGTTTATTAGCAAAAGCTATGGATGTATCTAGAGGAGGAAACTTTAAATCAATACCTAGTTCATATCCTTCAGGTGCATGGTATACTTATGATGATGAAACTTGTGAATATGAATGTATGATAACTGAATATATTTATTGGGGAATGACTTCTATTTTAGGAGCACAAAAAAATAGATCAAGTGAAATATCTCAAGAATGGGATTTATACACTAAAGAATTAGTTAAAAGTAAAGACACGCTATTATTTTCGTTGTTAACAAATCCCAAATATAAATTCCCCAATATCCTTCCAGATGGCAGTTACCTAAGGTGATTTTATTTTAAATAATTGTTTTGATTTTTCTATACTGAGTCTCTAAGTGGAATAAACTTATGTTCAGATAACTTAGAGACTTTTTTTACAAGGTTTTATTGACAAAGTCAGTTCCTTCATTTAGAGCGTCTTTTATTGCTTCTTTGTAAACCTTAATCCACTCTTTTGAGGCATAGTCTTTACTTGCTTCATTATAAACTTTCATGGATTTTTCTATAGCCTCATACTCTATATCAACATGCTTATTGATCAATTCGATGAGATCCTTGATAAACTCTTGTTTTCTCGTATTATAATATTCTGTACTACTCATAAAATAAATATACGAAAAGGGATTTTGAATATGAACATCTTAATTAAGATATAATGAATCAACTATTTAAGTGGTTTTTTAAGACTAAAAAAACATATATTTAAGATTCCTTTATTAAAAACAATGAAAAAACCGTCACATCTATATCTGCTAATATTTTGTCTTGGGTCTTATAGCTTATTGGCTCAGCCCGAATCTGCAATTAAAAAAAGTGCTTCAGAAGAATATTTTTTATCAAGCGTTGATGTTAACCGATTCAAAGTTCACTTAAAAAAAATAACTGAGCGTCCACATGTAGCTGGTAGTATTGAAAATGAAAATGTGAGAGACTATATATCAACAATTATGGAAGAGGCTGGATTTGAGGTTACACAATATCCCTATGACATATATCTTTCAAACAAACCTGGCGCATCAGAACTGTCAATAGTAAAGCCAAAAAGAATTCAATTAAACCAAAAGGAAGATATTCTTGACGAAGACTCTTTTTCCTCTGACCCTCTTTTATGGAAAGGATGGAATGCTTATTCTGGAAGTGGAAATGTAACTGCTGAGGTGGTGTATGTAAACTATGGCCGAAAGGAAGACTTTGAAATGCTAAAAAAATTAGAAGTCTCTGTTAAAGGAAAAATTGTAATTGCACGTTATGGAGGAAATTTCAGAGGTTTTAAGGCTAAATTTGCTGAAGCAAATGGAGCTTCAGGTTTAATAATATACACGGATCCCAAAGATAGTGGCTTCACAAAAGGATTAGTTTACCCAGAAGGTCCTTATTACAGCTCTTCTACTATTCAAAGAGGCTCTTTACTTACAGAAGATTTTACAGGGGATCCATTGACTCCTTTTGAACCTGCTCTTCCTTTGGATGGAAAACAAAAAATTAAACGTCTAGATCCTAAAGACACTAAGTTACATAATATACCTGTTACGCCAATTGGTTATGGTGAGGCCCAAAAGATAATAGGACAAATGAAAGGGGACCCCGTTCCGTTATCATGGCAAGGTGGCCTTCCTTTTACATATAGAATTCAAGGTGGCGATAATCTAGTTGTGAATTTAAGAGTAAATCAGCCAAGAAATATTGTACGTGTATACAACGTTGTCGGAAAGCTTAAAGGTTCAACTTTTCCTGATGAATGGATTATTTTAGGCTGTCATTATGATGCTTGGGGATTTGGTGCAACTGATCCAAATAGTGGAACTGCCATGCTTTTGAGTTTAAGTGAGACTCTGGGTAAAATGGCAAAAGCTGGTTATCGACCAAAACGATCTATTTTAATTGGTCACTGGGATGCTGAAGAACACGGAGTTATAGGTTCTACTGAATGGGTAGAACAAATGCAAAAAACTCTTAAATCTAATGCCATAGCATACATGAATTTTGATGGAGGAGTCTCAGGGAAGAATTTTGGCACCTCATCCGCTCCGTCATTAAAAAAACTAGCTATTGATGCTTCAAAAAAAGTTAATCATCCTTATGAGAATAAATCTCTTTATGATGTATGGAATAAATCCAATGCTTCTGAACCTCCAATTGGAAACCTTGGTGGTGGTTCTGATCATATAGCTTTTTATATGCACGCAGGTGTTCCTTCTATTAGTGGAGGTGTTGGGGGTGCTAACTTGTACCATTCTAATTACGATGATTTTGAGTTTTATAAAAGATTTGTTGACTCTGAATTTAAAATGGGAGCAATGATTGAAAAGTGGTCTGGTCTAATGGCGCTTAAATTAAGTAATTCTGAAATTATCCCTTATGATTTAAATCGTTATTCTGAAGATTTAAAAAAACATTTTTCTGTTGCTGAAATAAAAATTAAAAATTTTGATTCTGATTTTTTAGGCTTTGAACTATCTAAAAATAGTATTGATAATCTTGATAAGGTTTCAAGAATTTGGGAGAAAAAAATTAAATCTATTGGTCAATTAAAAAAGGGAGAGTTAAAAAAAATAAATAAACAATTAATTGCACTTGAAAAAAGCTTTATTGACGAAAAGGGAATGTATTTTGGTTCGTGGTACAGGTCATTATATGCTGGAACAGATCCATTTAGCGGATATGCTTCATGGATTCTTCCTGGAATAGAATATGAAATAGCTCTAAAGCGGTTAGAAAAATTAAAAGAATGGGATATGAGATATTCTAAAGCAATTGATGATCTGGCTATCAAAATAACCAAACTAAATGAGTCAATTCAATAAAGTAAATTTAAGATTTTAAAAATAACTATGAAAAAATTATTATTCCTGTTTCTATTATTAGCTTCATGTGATAATGTTGAAGAATATTATGAAGATGCATATTGTATCGAAAATATAAATATTATAGATGCAAAACAGGGTCTAAAAGAAAACATGACAATTATTATTTCAAAAAATGAAATAATCAAAATCGAAAAGACATCCAATTTTAATCTTTCCAAAAAAAATAATATCATAAATGGATCCGGTAAATTTTTAATCCCTGGTTTATGGGATTCACATGTTCATTTTGCATTTGAAGAAGAGTTAGCTAGTTCTATGTTTAATCTTTTTATGGCGTATGGAATAACAAGTGTAAGAGATACAGGTGGTGAAATAAATTTTTTAAAAGAATGGAAAGATAAATCTAAAACCAATCCTGATCTTTATCCTAGAGTTAAAATTGCTGGTCCTTTAATTGATGGAAAATTCAATGTGTATAATGGAAATAGTGTTTCTTTCCCTCCTCTTTCAGTTAGGACTGCTTCGGTTAAAGAGACAGAGGTTCAAGTAAAAGAACTAATTGAAAATGGAGTTGATTTTTTAAAAGCATACGAAATGCTTACCCCAGAACAATTTGGAGTGATTACAAAAATTGCAAAAGAAAATGGATTAAAAGTTTCTGGACACATTCCTCTTAGTATGGATGTAATAACAGCATCAAACATTGGATTGAACAGTATAGAGCATCTAAGAAATATTGAGATGTCATCTACGTCTAATATGGAAGAACTTCTCACAATAAGAAGAAATGCTTTAGAAAATAAAAAAGGGTTATTGGGAAGTTCCCTCAGAACAAGTCTTCACAAATCACAAAGAATGAGCTCTATTAAAAACATAGATAGTGTTCAGTTAAAAAAAGTATTAAATGTATTAGCTAAAAATAATACTTGGCAGATTCCTACACTTATTCTATATACTGGTTGGGCCTACCAGTTATATAAAGGATTAGAATGGAGAAGTACATTTGATTTTTTACCTATTGAAATAAAAGAAAAGTGGAATAGTCAAATTGACATAGTTGAATCATCAGTTTTAAATCCTGATTATACCAAAGATATTAGTGATAATTCGGAAAGAAAAGATTTTGCTGACTGGGGTCAATCAATGACAAGACTTATGAATAAAATGGATATTACTTTTATGGCAGGGACAGACACTCCGATTGGTTGGCAAACACCTGGATACAGCCTTCATAATGAACTAGAAATGCTTGTTAAAAGTGGATTTACATCACTTGAAGCAATTGAAGCTGCAACATATAATCCAGCTCTTTATTTTAATATGGAAGACAAACTCGGGCTGATTAAAGAGGGATATATTGCAGATTTAATTATTTTATCAGACAATCCTTTAAATAATATTTCAAATACTAAAAAAATTGAAACTGTCATTAAAAACGGTAATTTAATGAATAGAGAATTTTTAAATTCTCTATTAAAAGAGCAACGAGAAAAAAAATAAACTATAAGTATACCAATATGAAAAAACTGTTAATCATAACATTTGGATTGTTATTTGTTTTTACAAATGTAAATTCTCAAAAAAGAAAAGTAAAAAAGAATAAAACAAAAGAAATAAATTATAATAATATCGAGTGGAGAAATATTGGTCCTTTTAGAGGCGGTAGGAGCGTTACTTCTTCCGGGGTTTTAGATCATCCAAATATTTTTTATATGGGCACAACTGGAGGTGGTTTGTGGAAAACAGAAGATTATGGATCTAGTTGGAATAATATATCTGATGGTTTTTTCAAAACGGGAACTGTAGGAAGTGTTTCGGTTTCAGAGAGTGACCCTAATGTGGTTATTGTTGGCATGGGAGAGCATGCGGCAAGGGGAGTTATGACCTCTATGGGAGATGGTATATATGCTTCATTAGATGCTGGGAAAACATGGATAAATAGAGGTTTAAAAAATTCTCGTCATATTTCTGATATTATAATACACCCTAAAGATCCAAATATTATTTATGTTTCAGCTCAAGGAGCTCAATATGGAAAATCTAAAGATCGAGGAATATATAAAACACTTGATGGAGGTAAAACATGGAAAAATATTTTATTTATAAATAATTCAACAGGTGCGTCTTCCTTAAGTATGGATATGAATAACCCTAGAGTTTTATATGCCTCAATGTGGGATCATCAAAGAAAATCTTGGCAAATGATTTCTGGAGGGCCTAATTCTGGACTATATAAGTCCATCAATGGAGGAGAAAGCTGGATCAATATGTCTCAAGGTCTACCCGAAAAAATTGGTAAATCAGGAATTTCAGTGTCAAGAGCTAACTCAAACATAGTTTATGCAAATATTGAGGCTAAGGGAGAAAAAGGAGGAGTTTATAGATCTGATAATGCTGGGGAAAAATGGATTCAGGTTAATAAGGATAGAATCACAATTGCAAGATCATGGTACTATATGGAAATTTTTGCAGATCCAATTAATGAAAATATTGTTTATGTAATGAATGCTCCAGCACTCAAATCAATAGATAAGGGTAAGACATTTAAAGCTATGAGTACACCTCACGGAGATAATCATCATCTTTGGATAAACCCTAAGAATAATCAAATAATGATTAATTCAAATGATGGAGGGGCTAATGTTTCACTAAATGGAGGTAAAAGCTGGAGCACACAACAAAATCAACCTACTGCTCAGTTTTATAGGGTAATCGCTGACAATCAAGTTCCATATCATGTTTATGGGGGACAACAAGATAATTCTGCTATTGGCATTAGAAGCAGGACTAATGATGGGGGGATCGATTGGAAAGATTGGTATTCTGTGGCAGGCTGTGAAAGTGCTTTTTTAGCATTTGAATCAAATGATCCTCAGTTAGTTTTTGGAGGATGTTATCAAGGAATAATCGAGAGATGGGACAGAAATTCTTCTGTGTCAAAATCAATAAAAGAATATCCTGAACTATCATTAGGAAATGCTCCAAACACCTTTAAATATAGATATAACTGGAATGCACCCATAATATCTTCAACAAAAAAAGAAAATATAATCTATCATGCAGGGAATGTAGTTTTTAAAACCTCCGATTCAGGTAAAACATGGAAAGTAATTAGTCCTGACCTTACAAGAAATGATAAATCAAAACAAGTTGCAGGCGGAGCTCCATTCACTAACGAAGCAGCGGGTGGAGAAAATTATAATACCATCACTAGCCTTTCTATCTCACCTCACAATGATGAAGAAATATGGTCTGGAAGTGATGATGGTTTAATTTACTTAACAAAAAATGAAGGAAAAACTTGGGAAAATATTACTCCAAAAAATCTTCCTGAAGGAATAATTAATAGTATTGAATTGTCTTCTCATGAACCTGGTAAAGCATATATTGTAATGATGAGATATAAATTTATGGATTTAGAATCTTATATATATAAAACATCAAATTACGGAAATTCATGGCAGAAAATTACTGATGGGATTTCATCTGACCCCAATTTCACTAGAGTAGTTCGCTCCGATAAAAAAATTAGAGACTTGCTATATGCCGGAACAGAGACAGGATTATATATTTCAAAAAATGATGGAGAAACTTGGGATCAAGTTCAATTAAATCTTCCCGTAGTTCCTATTAATGATCTATATATTCAAGACAATGATTTAATTGCAGCTACAGCTGGAAGATCTTTTTGGATACTGGATGATTTAGCAGCTTTTCAACAGCAAATTGGATTAAATAAAATTAAACTACTAAAACCAAAACCAAGCTATAGAATTCTTGGAGGCAATTCCAGAAGATCTAGTTCAACTATTGGAAAGAATCCCCTTAAAGGAGTTATACTAGATTATTATCTTCCACAAATCATAGATACACTTGATCTTAAACTGGATATATTAAAAGACAATAAAATAATTAGATCTTACACAAGTAAAAAGAATAAAAACAGTAAATCATGGCCTGGTGGTCCTCCAAATCAAGCAATTCTTAAAATCAAAAAAGGCTTTAACAGGTTTAACTGGGACCTCAGAAGAGCAAATCTTCCAGCCGTTGAAAATATTTTTGTCTATGGAGATTATCAAGGAGGAATCGTTCCTCCAGGAAATTACTCTGCAAGAATTAGTTATAATAATATGGTAGATGAAACTCAACTAATAGTTTTAGCAGATCCAAGAATTAATACTGATAAAGAAAATTATAATGCTCAAGAAAGAATTTTAGTTTCTATTGAAAAATCAATTAATTCAATTCATAATTCTGTAAATAAAATGAGAGAGGTTCAGGATCAATTAGATCAATACTCTAAGAGTCTAAAATCAGATAAAAAATACGAAGTCTTGTACAAATTAGGTGATGAAATTTCAACAAAACTTGATTTATGGGAACGAAAACTGATCCAGCCTGATCAAAAAACATTTCAGGATGTTATAAATTTCAATAACCAATTAAATGCCCAATTTATGCATCTAAAAAGTTATGTTGACGGAGCTGATCCAGAGGTGACTTCTGGTGCAATTCAAAGACATAAAGATTTAAATCAAATCTGGAATAATTTAGAAAAAAACCTGAATGAAATTATTAATTCAGATGTGAGAGAATTTAATGAGCTATATAAAACAATGGATGTTCCTTCATTAATTATTCCATCAGATAAATGATTATTTTAATTTTGAGAAAGTGGTTGGGTTAAGAAAAACTTGTTCTATTTTTTTAACTATGGGTCCGTCAACTCTGCTTTCTTCATAAGCTTTTGTCCATTCTGGATCATTTATAAAGTTATCCCATGATTCATTTCTAGTTTCCATATTTTCAAATGAAACTATATAAACTAATGCCGACTTTCCTTCATTCTGTAAAATAAATTTGTCTGCGAAAGAAACACTCTCTCTCTTTGCGGTGGACCAATATCCAACATTTGTAAATCCATGCTTTTCAAATAATTGAACAGTATGATTTTCAAATCTTGATAAGATATCATCAAATTTTCCCTCATGAGTATAATATACTCTCATCTCATAAATTTCATGTTGATTAATTTCTTTTTCAACTGGAATAGTTTCATTACAGGATAATGATGTTAAAATTAGTACAGTTAAGATTATTTTTTTCATGGCTTTATTTTTCTTTATAAAATTAATAATTTTAATTAATCTTAAAAGATTTTAAATGTTCTGGAATTATTACTTTAGAATTAGGCGATATCTCTTTAACCTTTTCAATAAACGGTTTAATCTTTTTCTCAATGCCAAATGATTGATCAAAGCCATATGGGACTCTAAAATTGTCCCAGTGAGTTGGAATTATAATCTTTGGAAAATTAGTTACTCTGATTAAGCGCTCATCGTATTTATACATGTTAAATCTAGACATATTTACACCAGCTAAAAGAATATCTGGTTTTATTCCTTCTAACTCTCTTTCAACAAAATTCATAGAGCCCATTGTTAAAACTTTATGAGACTTAAACCTTATTAAAAACATTAACGATGTTCCCTCGATGAATTGTTTAATTTGAAGCGGAGCCTCTATATCTCCTTCTTTATAGATCTCAGAATTAAAATAATGTTTATCTCCCAATGCAGAATGAATTGAAGGTAAAACTCTAACAGAGAAATTCTCAAACTGATAATCTTCACCTCCTCTTACTGTGTATAAATTATCTTCTTCAATTCCATATGCTTTTAATATTGATATGGTTGTTTCGGTTCCAATCACTTTTGCCCCTGTCATTTTTGCAATATATGGAACATCTGAAAGATGATCAAAATGTGAATGGTGTACAAAGATAAAATCTGCTTTACTAATATTCTTATTTATCAGAGTGGTATCAGATTGAAAATAATCTGTTCTTTTATAATTTTTTCTATTATCTATAGAGCTTGTTGACGGAGCAGAGCTTGAATTAGGGTTTAATTTTATTGATGTTTCTCCTAATTTTAAACGACTTAAATATGGATCTATTAAAACTGTTGTGTTTTTGTCTGAGATCTGCCAACCTGCAGCTCCAAAATATTTAAAAGTTAAATTTTCTTTGTCGCTTTGAGCATAAACTTCTTTTCCAAAAGTTAAAAAAAGGAAAAAAATAAGAGCTTGAATTGAGATTACTTTATTTGTCATTAATTAACGGTTTATTGATTGATTTAAATAAAAAATATTTCTTTCATCAGAATTACTTTCTATGATTTCTGGTTTACCATCATTATTTAGATCACTTATTTTAATATCATAAGTGTTAAAGTTATTATTACTAAGTATAGATTTCGTCCAAGCTATTCCACTTCCATCATTATAAAAAACTGTATTAGGAGAGTTTGAGTTTCCTATTACTATATCTATGTCACCATCTAAATCTAAATCAGCTGTGTCAATTGAATATGATTTATCAAGGCTTTTGTCAAATTCTATTTTTTTTTCATAATTATAATTCGAATCACCAAAATATATAAAATTCGATTCACCAATATTTGCACAAACTATGTCTAAAAAACCATCCTGGTTTATGTCTGAAATAGCTACAGAGCGGGTTATATCAGTTCCTGATCCAAATGATAGTTTTTGATTGAAATTTAAATTTCCATCATTTAAATATATGTAATTCTGTTGTCTATCTCTATTAGCAAGAACTATGTCCATATCATTATCTTTATCTATATCGACCACTTCAACATCAATGGTAGAATCATTTTTTGTTCCGAAACTAATTGTTTTATTAAAAACTCCTTTTCCATCATTAATACATATTTCATTTTCTTTTCCACGGTTTGTTATCAAAATATCTTGGTCCCCATCTAAATCAATGTCTGAAACAATTATATTTCTAGTGGTAGAATAATTATTTCCAAAATTTGAGCCTTTTGAGAAATTTCCATTTCCATCATTTATAAATAAGTTGTTTGGAGCTCTATCATTCCCAACAGCAACATCTAAATCTCCATCATTATCAAAATCAGCCAATTCGGTTGAGTAACTTGTTGCACTTTCAATTCCTAAAGGTCTAGATACTGTAAAAATTCCATCTCCATTATTAATAAAAATGCGATTTTGTCCAGGCCAATGCCTTCCATTAGCAACAATTATATCTTGATCACCATCATTGTCTATGTCACCAACATCTAGCGAGGCAGTTCTTTCCTTATAATTTCCCAAAACAAGCCTTTCATTTGATGAAAATTTAATTGATTGACAATTAATTTTATTAAAAGAAAACACAACTATAAGTCCTAAAAATAATTTCATTTAATACAGAATTAATTAGATTTTTGTTAGAAGAATATTTTTCCATTTAACTTTAATACCTCCCCCATCATGAATTTGAAGGACAATTGAACCTTCTCCTTTTCCTATTTTTTCATCATTGAAGTTAACCATTTCAATCCCATTAATCCAACTTATAACTTGATCACCTTTTACTCTTATTTTCAAATTATTCCATTCACCCATTTTCAAAGCTTTATCTTTTTCTTTTTTGGGTTTTATTAACCAACCTCTTCCATAAGATTCGTAAATACCTCCAGAATTATTTCCAGGGGGGGCTACTTCAACTTGCCACCCTGAAACAATTGTTCCCTCAACTGTAGATCGAATAAACACTCCACTGTTTCCATTGGCTTCTTGCTTAAAATCTAAACTAAGTTCAAAATCTTTATAAAACTCTTTCGTTGATAAGTAACCATATTGTTTATCAGGTCCACTTTCACAAATTAAATTTCCATCCTCTACATACCATTTTTCTGTCCCATGAATTTTCCATCCATCTAGATCATCTCCGTTGAAGAGAAGTGTCTCTTGAGCTGACAATGTTGTGAAAAGAAATATTTGAATTAATAAATTTATTTTTTTTAATATCATGGGTAATTTTTTAGGGATTAACTTATTAATATGATTCTAATAATATGGTAACAAAGGATTCAATTCCTTGAAAATAATTACCTAATCTAATGTTTTCATTAGGACTATGTTGATTATTATCAAGGTTAACTGTGGGTAATCCAATCGAAGGTATTCCAAGTTGATTTACAAATGGAGATATGGGTACAGAACCTCCACTTGTTCTAATAAGAATCGGGCTAGTTTTATAATATTTTTGGAGTAAATCTTTAAGCCATTTTCCTTCTGTGGAATTAACAGGTGTTCTAAATGCAGGATATGAAATTTTATAATTCATTTGAACTATTTTTTCATATTTCAATCTTTCCTCGTCAGTTGGATTTGATTCTAAAATTGTATAACCAAAAGATTCTATGTGATTTTTAATTGATTTCATAAGCTTTTCGGGATTGCTCTCTAAAACTAGTCTTACATCAATTTCTGCTATAGCATTAGAGGGAATAATCGTTCTTACCTGATCTCCTACCCATCCACTTTGTAGCCCTCTAATGTTTAAAGACGGATACTGAAGTGATTCTTGGTAATTACCTCCAACCTTATCAGTTGAATTAATTTTTGTACGATTTTTAATTGAACTTTCAGCTTCAGGCACATTTTTTAATATTTTCTTAATATCCTCACTCAAGGTAATCCCTTCGTAAAAATTAGGAATAATAACTCTTCCATCTTCATTTTTCATTGATGAAAGAATTTGACTAAGTCGTAAGGCTGGATTGGGAATATAATTTCCATAATGACCACTATGCTGAGGAGTTTTTGGTCCAAAAGTTTTTAGAGTAATTGATGATATACCCCTATTTCCGAAAACTAGAGTTGGTTTTCCTGTAAAATGCATTGGACCATCTAAAATTAATAACATATCTGCCATTAGGTCTGTCTGATAATTTGCAACTGCTTCAGGAAGTCCCGGTGAGCTTTTTTCTTCTTCAAAATCAAGAATAAGCTTTATATTAAATGCAGGAGGGGTCTTATAAATGTCTAATACTCTGAGAGCGGTCAAAAACATCAAAAAAGGCCCTTTATCATCTGAACTTGACCTAGCATAGATTCTTATATCTTCATTTTGATCAGCATAAATTTCATTCCAATTCAATTCTTCCCAATTGCCTCCGTTGTATTTCTTTATAACTGGAATCCATGGACTTTCTTGATCCCACTTCGACGGATCAACTGCTTGTCCATCTAAATGCATATAGAAAGCAATAGTTGGTAATTTTTCATTAATTGTTTTAGATGCGACAACTAATGGTAGAGAGGAAGTGCTTAAAGACTTAGTTGTAAATCCAAGAGTGTTTAGTTGATTTGTGCTCCAAACTATATTCTTAAAAATATCTTCTTTATTTCTGGCGTCATTGGGGATAGAGAGAAACTCTTTAAAAAGGACTAAACTTCTTAACCCTTCCTCTTTTGAGACATCTTGATGTGTTCTTTGAGATAAAATGTTGTTTTGAAATGTGAATACTATTATTATTATTAAAAAATTTTTCATGATTTTAAATTATATTGACTTAATTATTCACTTTAATTAGATGATGGAATTTGAATTTTATCGGCCATGAAAATTGAATTCAAAAATAATCTATTTGTTCCATATGCTGTTCCTCTAAAGTTTGGGTTATCCGCAAACATTATTACTCTTCCTTTACCTACTTTACTGACAATTAAGGATGCGCTTTTAGGTAAATAATCTTTACGAATGTTTTTAGAAATATATCCATCGATATGAGGTTTACTTTTATATAAAGCAACATTAGAATAACTATTTTTACTTGGCTTTAGCCAAACTAAGTTATTTTTATAAACTACTTGATTTTCATTTTTATAACCAAAAGCTATTGGGTGAGATTTGTCAATATTTACTTCAAGAAAAACTCCTCCTAACTTTTCTCTACCATAATTTTCTGAAGCATCGACATATGGCTTTCTATTTAGTTTTTTATTTAAAGTGTCTTTCTTTTTAACCACTAATTCTTCCTTAACAATTTTGTTTTTTATTATCCAATTATTAGCAGTTCCGATAGTAATTAAGGTATTCCCTTTTGAAATCCAATTTTTGATTTTTTCTGTTATTTTAGGATCAAATTTATAATTACCTGAAACCATTATCAAAACATTATAATCATCGAGTGATATCCTATTGAAATAGCTTAAAGATATTTTAGTAATTGGCATATGGACTCTAGTATCTAATAGGTGCCAAACCTCTCCTGCTTCGTATGATCTAACCCCATTTCCAATTAACATGGCTACTTTTGGAGTTTTCAGTGGTTTAATGTTTCTAGATCCAAGATCTATTCCTTTTGTGCTTAATCCAGATTTAACAGAAAAAATATTAATCTCAAGTTTCTTTTGTAGGTCAACTATAGAATTATAAATCTGGTCACTACTTACTTTTTGATTTGCAACTGGGATAACTAATGAACCATATGAAAAAGATTTATTCCCTCCATTTGTTTTTATATTAAAGGGCTTAAATGTTGACGCAACAACAATCTTTTTTTTCTGTAATCCATTTATTAAAGCAGGGACGTTATAATCATTAGATTCAACTATGTAGGCATATTCAGATTTATTAACCGGCGTCCATTTAATTAATTCATTAGTGCTCTTAATTTCATTATTCAAATAAGTCTTATAGGTTGGTTTGTATTTAATATTGTAAAAATTCGCAACCGACCAAGCAGATGCATCATAATAAACACTATCTCGATATTTTTCATAGGTTTCAAAAAAAGTTTGAACCATTCTATATTGAGGCTGCTTTGTAGGGACAAAATAACTACCTCTTTTCTTTTCAAATACCCTAACCTTATGCCTTAATAGTTTGTCTATAAAAGCTTTATTGAGATTTTGATCACTTGATTGAAAGTTATAGCCTTTTATTCTGCTTTTTTCAGCATTTGAAATTGCACTTTCAAATGTTGCTTTTTGATATTTATTAAGAGTCAATTTATTTTCTATAGAAGCTTTAAGAGTAGCCATACTTGAAACATATTGGTTCCTAATTGTAAAAGGAAAAGTTATTTCTCCATAATCTGTTTTTTGAGCCACTCCTCTAGAACTTGCTTGTTCAAAAAGAATTCCAAGTCCTCCTTGAAGGTCTGCATATGAAGATCCATAACCAGGGTATGTTCCGTCAAAAGCCTCTTTTGTGAAGTATAGAGAACCAATACTATCTAATGATTTTGAAAAATACTCAGCAAATAAGTTGTTTAAATCTATATAATTTTCTTTTGGCATAATTGGGTCTAAAGACCCGTTTGCCTTCATAGGCTCAAAGAAATAGGAGCTTTGACTTCCCATTTCATGAAAATCAGTGACAACATTTGGATACCATTGATGATACCAGTTAAGCTTTCCTTGACTTTCAGGGTTAATGGCTAAAAGCCAATCCCTATTTAAATCGAACCAATAATGATTAGTCCTTCCTCTAGGCCAGTTTTCATTGTGTTCAGCATCATTTGGATCCTTAACTAACGGAGAAGCCTTGTAACTGTTAGCCCACTGAGTATGACGATCTCTTCCATCTGGATTAATAGCAGGATCAATAAATATTATACTGTTTTCTAAAAAACTTAATATTTCTTTATTTTTTGAGGCACTAAGGGTATATGCTGAAAGAATAGCGGCTTCTGAAGATGAGGGTTCATTTCCATGTACATTATATGCTAAATTTATAATTAATGGATCATTTTCTGATGGTTCAATTTTATTATTAGGATCAACAAGCATCAAATGTCTTTTTTGAATTTGATCCATGTTTTTTAAATTTTCTGGAGAACTAATAACTAGCATAGGGAGTCTTCTTCCTTCATGAGTTTTTCCGTAAAATTTTAAGATAGCTCTATCGGAGGAATTAGCTAGATTTTTAAAATAGCTTATAATATTATCATGTCTAGTGTGCTCAGATCCAATTGCATAGCTCAAAAAAGATTCTGGAGACTCTATCTCAGAACTATAAGGTTCGTATTTTTCAGTAAAATATTTTTGCGCAGATACGTTTAAAGAGATTAAGGAAAAAAGAGTCAGTAAATACTTCATTTTGTATAGAATTTGTTGGAGAATTAAAAGCTTGATTATTAAAGATATAAATTATTGATTATATCCATATGATTCCTCTAGAATAGATTTTTGCATTTCCAGTTATCAATACGCGTTCACCTTTATTTACGCAGAACAACTCACCCTTTCTTTTTGATAACTGAAAAGCTTTCATCTTATTTTTATTTAAAACTTTACTCCAATAAGGTATTAAAGAACAATGGGCAGATCCAGTTACTGGATCTTCTAAAACACTAGATCTTGGGGTAAAAAACCTTGAGACAAAATCTGCAAAATCTCCTTTGGATGTTACTATTATTCCTCCAGTTTTAAGATCTATCTGGTTTAGTATTTGAGGATCAACAACTATATTTTCAATATCAGTTTGATTATTATAAACTAAAACATAATCTCTGGATTTAAAGGTTTTAACCGGAGGAATACTGACTGCTTTGGATATGATTCCCGGCAAGTTAGCTTCAACTGGATCTCTACTTGGAAAGTCGAGTGTATATAGAGAATCTTTTGAGGTGACTTTTAAAGTTCCACTTAATGTTTTGAAATTTATTTCCTTTTTAGAATAATTCAAATACTCTTTAATAATAAAAGCGGATGCTAAAGTAGCATGTCCGCATAAATCCATCTCAATCTCAGGGGTAAACCACCTCAAATGAAATCCGGTTTCTGTATCAACAAAAAAAGCAGTTTCTGGAACAGAATTTTCTTGAGCTATTTTAAGTAGGGTTTCATTTTTTAACCACTTTTTAAGAGGGACAACACAAGCAGGATTACCGCCAAAAACTTTATTTGTAAAAGCGTCAACTTGATATAAAGATAATTCCATAAAATTTAAATATTCAAACTAAAGATATTTAAAAAAAAACACTCTAATTAGAGTGTGTTTTTTTAAATTATGGTTTTATTAATTTTTTAGCAATCTTTCGTAAATTAGAAACAACAATTAAAAACCGTATGAATTTATCTATTTTTTCTTTAAATTTTTTGCCAGTATTTATTTCCAATA
>NZ_CEXPNT010000009.1:0-72877 GCF_982709265.1 Candidatus Marivariicella framensis
GTTACAGATTTAGCTAAATTTCTTGGTTGATCTACATTGCATTTTCTTAATACAGCAATGTGATAGGACAACAACTGAAGAGGGATTATGCTAAATAGTGGAGAGAAAAATTCAGTTGATTCAGGAATTTCTATAAAATAATTTGCTAAACCTTTAACCACCTTATCTCCCTTTGTAATTATCGCAATTATTTTTCCTTTTCTTGATTTTATTTCTTGAATATTACTTACGATTTTATCATAATGACCTTTTTTAGTTGCTATTACAATTACAGGCATATCTTTATCAATTAAAGCAATTGGACCATGCTTCATTTCTGCTGCTGGATAACCTTCTGCATGTATATATGAAATCTCTTTAAGTTTCAAAGCTCCCTCCAAAGCAACTGGAAAGTTTAAGCCTCTTCCTAAATATAGACAGTTATTAGATTTGAAGAAAGTTTTTGCAATTTCAATTATAGATGAATCATCAATTAAAAATTCTTTTATTTTTTGAGGTACACTGCTTAATTCAAAATATAAAGCTCTCAATTCTGGATTACTCATTGTGCCTCTAATCTCAGCCATTTTAAGGGCTAATAAGCTCAGAACTGTAATTTGAGTTGTAAATGCTTTTGTAGATGCAACACCAATTTCTGGTCCAGCATGTGTATACATTCCGCTGTGAGTTTCTCTTGAAATACTACTTCCAACTACATTGCAAATCCCATAAATAAATGCCCCATTTTTTTTAGCAATTTTAATTGCAGCTAATGTATCTGCAGTTTCTCCAGATTGAGATATAGGAATTATAATATCATCTGAATAAATTATAGGTTCACGGTATCTAAATTCAGAGGCATATTCAACTTCTACCGGAATACGTGCAATAGTTTCAAGTAAATATTCTCCTACTAGCCCAGCATGCCATGAAGTTCCACACGCTACAATAGTAATCCTTCGGGCTTTTGAGAACTTAGCTTGATGCTCATTTAAACTTCCAACTTGAATCTTACCTTCATTTGCTAATAATCTTCCTCTAAGCGCATTATTGATAGCTTCGGGTTGCTCATTGATTTCTTTTAGCATAAAATGTTTGTATCCACCCTTTTGAATATTTTCTAAATTCCACTTTAATTGATCTATGTATGGATCTACAACTTGATCATTAGTAATATTAAAAATTTTAATAGGACTCTCTTTTTTGAGAATAGCCATTTCATAATCTTCTAGATAGATTACCTTCCTTGTGAATTCCAAAAAAGGAGTTGCATCAGATCCAACAAAGAACTCATTATTTCCAAGACCAATAGCCAAGGGGCTTCCTAGTCTGGCTGCAATAATTTCATTTGGTTTTTTTGAATCAAAAACAACAACTCCATAAGCACCAACAACTTGGTTGAGCGCAATCCTAAGAGCTTTACCAAGTTTTATCTGTTCTTTTTTTTGAATATCCTCAATAAGATTAACTAAAACTTCAGAATCAGTATCTGAATAGAATTTATATCCACGTTTAATTAATTCTTGCTTTAAAACATCATAGTTTTCAATTATTCCATTGTGAATTAGAGTTAATTCTCCTGAATTTGATTCATGTGGATGTGCATTAATGTTATTTGGCTCACCATGAGTTGCCCACCTTGTGTGCCCCATTCCAATGGTAGGACTTATGTCAGGTTTGTTTTGTAGTACTTTTTTGAGTTTAGAAACTTTACCTGCTGTTTTTGTTACTTCATTTATTTTTGAATTACTAATAAAAATACCAGCACTATCATAACCCCTATATTCTAACCTTTTTAGTCCTTCTAGTATTATAGGTAAAGGGTCCTTTGTTCCAATATAAGCAACAATTCCACACATTTTAATAACGTTTTACTAATTGTATTTGTTCTGTTTTAAATCCAATTTTGTGATAAAAGAGTTCATTTTTTTTATCTGAATTTAAAATGGTTTTGTATACTCCTTCTTTTTTAGCTAATTCAACTAAATGTTCTAATAATAATTTACCAACACCTCTTCCTTTATATGATTGAAGAACAGCAACATCTTCAATTAATCCTATTTTTCGATTAATCTTTTTAATAATATGAAGAGTTGCAGTTCCAATAACATTTCCTTCAATCTCACTAACAAAAGTTAAAATATTGGAA
Source organism: Candidatus Marivariicella framensis (assembly GCF_982709265.1). NCBI lineage: Bacteria > Pseudomonadati > Bacteroidota > Flavobacteriia > Flavobacteriales > Flavobacteriaceae > Candidatus Marivariicella > Candidatus Marivariicella framensis. Next base: position 2,129 of record NZ_CEXPNT010000009.1, read on the forward strand.
TCCTCTAGATATTTATTGTTTGAAGGAGGGTTTGACGGAGAATCAAATGCACATTTAAGAATAGATATTATTTCAGGAACATCATTTTCTGAAGCTTGACGAATTTTTATATCCACTAGATGTTTATTTTCTTTTTTCTTAATTCAAAGTTTTTTCCTAAATACACTTTTCTTACCATTTCATCTTTTGCCAAATCTTCAGGAGTTCCCTCTTTCATTATATTCCCCTCAAACATTAAGTATGTTTTATCGGTTATAGCGAGTGTCTCTTGAACATTATGATCAGTAATTAATATTCCTATATTCTTGTTTTTTAAATGAGCAATTATTCTTTGAATGTCTTCAACAGCTATTGGATCAACTCCGGCAAATGGTTCGTCTAACAGAACAAATTTCGGATCTGTTGCAAGGGCTCTAGCAATTTCAGTTCTTCTTCTTTCACCACCTGAAAGAAGATCTCCTCTATTTTTTCTTATTTTAGTTAAACCAAATTCTTCCAAAAGAGATTCTGTTTTTTGGATTTGTTCTGTTTTACTGAGATTAGTCATCTGCAATACACTTAAAATGTTATTTTCTACACTTAACTTTCTAAAAACAGATGCCTCTTGAGCAAGGTATCCAATGCCATTTTGGGCTCTTTTATACATGGGAAACCTAGTGATTTTTTCATCATTTAAATATATATTCCCTGTATTTGGTTTAATAAGACCCACTATCATATAAAATGAAGTAGTTTTACCTGCGCCATTAGGACCAAGTAGGCCAACTATTTCTCCCTGCTTTACACTCAAAGAAATTCCTTTTACTACCTTTTTACCTCTATAAGATTTTTCAATATTTTCAGCCTTTAATTCCATTTAATTAGAGTTTGTTAAGTTCTTGCTTCTTGTATACCATTCTTGAGATTATGATGCTAACTTCATATAATATAAATAATGGAATACAAACTATGATTTGACTTGCGATGTCTGGGGGTGTTATAATTGCTGATAAACTTAGTAAAATAACTAATGCAAACTTTCTGTTTTTTTTTAAAAACATAGGACTAACAATTCCAATCCTAGTAAAGAAATATATAATTATTGGTAGCTCAAAAATCAATCCAGATGATAAAACAGAAGCCCTTAATAATCCAATATAGCTAGCCAAATCAAAATCATTAAAAACTTCAGTACTTACAGTGTAATTTCCAAGAAAATTTATTGACAGCGGAGTGATAATATAGTATCCGAATAGAACACCAATAAAAAATAAAGCTGATGCAACTAAAATAAACCCTTTAGCATTATTTCTTTCATTTTGATTAAGTCCTGGACTTATAAACTTCCAAACCTCATAAAGTACATATGGAAACGCTACTATAAACCCAGCCAAAATAGAAGTCCATAAGTGGGCGGAAAATTGACCTGCCATTGTTCTGCTCTGTATTCTAAATGGCATTTCTTGAACACAAAAACTATTTCCTTGGCCCAGTAGTTGGCTTATATCACAAAACCATTTGTAGGTAATAAAATCAGTGCTTTTTGGTCCAAATAAAAGAGTGTTAAATATAAAATCCTTGAACATAAAAGCAATTACTCCAAAGATAAGAATAGATAAAACAGATCTTATAAGGTGCCATCTTAATTCTTCAAGATGATCTAGAAATGACATTTGATTAGGATCTTTCATTAACTAATTCCTTCTTTTGTAAAATCCAAAATATTAATTATGCCAATGAAAATAGAATTCTCAGTAACAATTAAATGATTTATATTTTTATTATTCATTAATTTAATTGCATCTGTAGCTAATATATCATGTTTTATTTTTACTGGATTTTTAGTCATAATTTCTGATGCTATTAACTTATTAATGCTTTCGTAAGTTTCTAGCATTCTTCTAATATCACCATCAGTAATAATACCTATGATCTTGTTTTTGTTTACTACAGCAGTAGCTCCAAGTCTTTTGGATGTAATTTCAGTAATTACTTTCTTTACTGAATCCATTAAATCAACAACTGGAGGGGGGTGTGATGTGATCAAGTCTTTAGTAGTTTGAAATAACATTTTCCCTAAACTTCCGCCAGGATGATATTTAGCAAAATCTTTTGCTTCAAACTCATTCAATTCTAATAAACACATAGATAATGCATCTCCCATAGCTAATTGTACACTTGTGCTTGTAGTTGGTGCCAGGTTGTTTGGGCAAGCTTCTTTTTTAATTGGTGTTATAAGCTTTAGATCTGAATTTGTAGCTAAAAAGGATTTTGTGTCTGCAGTCATACCAATTAAAAGATTTTTTTCTTTTTTTAAAAATGGTATTAATGCTTTTATTTCAGGAGAATTCCCGCTTTTTGATATGCAAATTACGGAATCGTTTTTTTGAATTATTCCTAAATCACCATGAATTGCATCAGCAGCATGCATAAATACAGATGGAGTTCCAGTAGAATTCATGGTGGCAACTATCTTCATTCCAATAACACCACTTTTTCCGATTCCTGTAACTATTATTCTTCCTTTAGACTTGTTAAGACAATCAACAACTTTATAGAAGTTTTCATCTATCTGCATCACTAGGTTTTGAATTGCTTCAGCTTCAATTAGCAGAGTTGTCTTTCCTCTATGAATAATTTTTTCTTTTGACGTCAAACTGAATATGTTTTAAATTTTTGAAAAGAAAATTGTATATTTAATATTATTGCAAATGTAGCTATTTTATGATTAAGCACGATCTAGATGAAAGGAGAAGAGTTAGATAAAAAGTTAAAAAAATATTTTGGATTTTCGCAGTTTAAAGGTTTACAAAAGTCAGTAATTGAAAACCTTTTAGAGCAGAAAAATTCTTTTGTTTTAATGCCTACTGGAGGAGGTAAATCTTTATGTTATCAATTACCTGCCCTTCTAAATTCAGGAACAGCAATTGTTGTCTCTCCTTTAATTGCATTAATGAAAAATCAAGTTGATGCAATAAGAGGGATTTCATCAAATGATAGTATAGCTCATGTTTTAAATTCTTCATTAAGTAAACAAGCTGTTGAAGTAGTTAAAAAGGATGTCAAATCTGGGATTACTAAACTATTATATGTAGCTCCAGAATCATTAACTAAAACAAATACAATATCTTTCTTAAAACAAATTCAAATCTCATTTTTTGCTATAGATGAAGCACATTGTATTTCAGAATGGGGTCATGATTTTCGCCCAGATTATAGAAATTTAAGTAGCATTATTAATAAAATTAAAGAAAACTCTGCAATAATAGCTCTAACAGCAACTGCAACACCAAAAGTTCAGGAGGACATAATGAAGAACCTTAAGATTCAAGATGCTAAAGTTTTTAAAGCATCATTTAATAGGCCTAATCTTTTTTATGAAGTTAGATCAAAAACTGATCAGGTTGATCTTGATATAATTAGGTATATTAAAAAAAATGAAGGAAAATCAGGAATTATATACTGTTTATCAAGAAAAAGAGTTGAACAATTAGCTGAGATCCTACAAGTAAACAAGGTTAATGCACTTCCATACCATGCTGGGTTAGATTCTAAAACTAGAATAACAAATCAAGATAGATTTATATATGAAGATTGTGACGTGATTGTAGCCACAATTGCTTTTGGAATGGGAATCGACAAACCGGATGTTCGTTATGTAATTCATAATGATATTCCTAAGAGTTTGGAAAGCTATTACCAAGAAACTGGAAGAGCAGGAAGAGACGGGGGAGAGGGTCACTGTTTAGCTTTTTATGCTTATAAAGACATTGAAAAGCTTGAAAAATTCATGTCAGGAAAACCACTAGCAGAGCAGGAGATGGGTTTTGCTTTGCTGAATGAAATGGCGTCTTATGCTGAAACTTCAATTTCAAGAAGACAATTTATTCTTCATTATTTTGGTGAAGATTTTGATCCTTTAAATGGTGATGGAGCTGAAAATGACGATAATTCTAGAAATCCTAAACCTAAAAAGGAAGCTAAAAAAGAATTATCCTTATTGATTAATGTTGTTAAAGAAACAAAAGAAAAATACAAGCCAAAAGAGTTAGTGAAAGTATTGATGGGTAAGTCAAATGCATTAATTGTTTCACACAAAACTCATCAGAAAACTTTTTTTGGAAGCGGAACTTATAAAGATGAAGGATTTTGGATGTCTTTAATTCGTCAGGCTATTATTTCAAGCTTTTTAAAAAAAGAAATTGAAACATATGGTCTAATTAAAGTATCTGACAAAGGAGAAAAATATTTAATCTCACCATATAATTATATGATGACCTCTGATCATATCTATAACTCTGTTAGACCTATAAAATTTAATAATTCTACTGATCAAAATTTAGTTAATCTTTTAAAACAATTAAGGAAAAAAATAGCAAACGATAATAGTGTGCCTCCTTATGTAGTTTTTCAAGAAAATTCTTTAGAGGAAATGGCTTTAAAATATCCACTAGAAAGACATGAGCTAGTTAGTATTTCTGGGGTAGGAGAGGGTAAAGCAAAACGTTATGGGGATCCTTTTTTAAAACTAATTAATGATTATGTAAATGTAAATGATATTACAAGACCAGATGACTTGATCTTTAAAAGTACAGGCTCTAAATCATCTTTGAAACTTTATTTAATTCAAAACATTGATAAAAAACTTCCTTTAGATGACATAGCCTCAGGTAAAAAAATGAATTTAGATCAATTGATTGTTGAAATGGAAACAATTGTGAAATCAGGTACTAAGCTTAATATTAATTATTGGATCGATGAAATTTTAGATGAGGATTCTCAAGAAGAATTATATCAATATTTTATTGAAACTGAATCAGATAAAATTGAAAAAGCTCTAAATAATTTTGAAGATGATTATGAGGAGGATGAAATTAGATTGTATAGAATAAAGTTTTTATCTGAAGTAGCAAATTAAACAACTAATAACTTCTTATTAAGAATCCTATAGTTATATTTGCATTTTTAAAATAAATTAATAATATGAAAGACGGTTTATATGCAAAATTTGATACTTCAAAAGGCGATATTTTAGTTCAATTAACATATTTATTGACTCCAGGGACTGTTGGTAATTTCGTTGGATTGGCTGAGGGGGATATAAAAAATGACACAAAAGAAATTGGAAATCCATATTATGATGGACTGAAGTTTCACAGGGTGATACCAGATTTTATGATTCAAGGTGGTTGCCCTCAGGGTTCTGGTGTTGGTGGTCCTGGATATCAGTTTGATGATGAATTCATAGATGAATTAAGACATGACACTCCCGGTATATTATCTATGGCAAATTCAGGTCCTGGAACCAATGGAAGTCAATTTTTTATAACTCACATAGCTACAAATTGGCTTGATGGTAAACATACAGTTTTTGGAAAAGTTACTGATGGGCAAGATGTAGTTAATCAAATTAAACAAGATGATATTATAAATAAAATTGAAATTATAAGAGTTGGGAAAAATGCAAATAAATGGAATGCTTTCAAAGCTTTTGAAAGCTTTTTAGATAAAAAAAATGAAAGTAAAAAAATATTTAATGAAGACTTAAAAGAACAGCTTGGAAGTCACATTACAGGTATGGAGAAAACTTCTTCAGGTTTATATTATATAATAGATAAAGAGGGCAGCAATAAAAGGCCTAACAAAGGAGACACAGTGTCAGTTCATTACAAAGGAATGTTATTAGATGGAACTGTTTTTGATTCTTCTTATGAGAGAGATCAGCCTATTGAATTCCCCTTAGGTCTTGGACAAGTTATTCCAGGGTGGGATGAGGGCATCAGCCTTATTAGCGAAGGAGCTTCTGCAAAATTTGTTATACCTAGTAGTCTGGCTTATGGAAGTCAAGGAGCAGGAGGAGTAATTCCACCTGATGCTACCTTAATCTTTGAGGTTGAATTAATAAAAATCAAATAAAAACTATTGTGATTTCCAAAGTAAAAAATATAATAAATTATGAAGATTTTGATTCGATAGATATTAGAATCGGAACTATAATAAGTGCTGTTCATTTTAAAAATGCAATAAAACCAGCGTATCAACTATTAATTGATTTTGGTTCATTAGGAGAATTAAAATCTTCAGCCCAAATCACAGAACTTTATTTACCTGAAAAATTGATAGGTAAACAAATTGTCGCTGCTATTAATATAGGTCAAATAAAAATTTCAAATTTTATAAGTCAATGCCTGGTGTTGGGTGTGTCTAGTAGTAAAGGAGTATCACTTTTAGAGCCCAATCTAAAAATTCAAAATGGAAGTTTAGTTGTTTAGTTTGGTTAGCTATTTAAAATTTCTCTAACTAGAAAATCTCCAACTTCAGATGTCTTAAATGACTTTTTACCATTTGATAAATCCTCAGTTACTATTTCTTTATTTAAAGAGGTATTCACAGCACTTCTAATCAACTTGCCTTCGTCGAACAAATTAAAACTCATTTCAAACATCATAGCTGCTGAAAGAATAGTTGCAATTGGGTTTGCTATATTTTTTCCAGTTGCTTGTGGATATGAACCATGGATTGGCTCGTATAATGCGTTACCGTTCCCAATAGAAGCTGAAGGCATTAACCCCATGGATCCAGATATAACTGAAGCTTCATCAGTTAAAATATCACCAAACAAATTTTCTGTAATCAAAACATCATAAGTATTAGGCCATTGAACTAACCTCATAGCAACAGCATCTACCAATTCATAAGAAACTTCTATCTCAGGATATTCTTTTTCTAGATTTTGAACAGTCTCTCTCCATAGCCTCGAGCTTTCCATCACGTTTGCTTTATCTACACAACATAAACGTTTTGATCTTGTCATAGCTAACTCAAAACCCTTTCTAGCTAGACGTGTGATTTCATCTCTACTATAAGTGCAAGTATCATAGGCAATATTCCCATCATTACTTCGACCTTTTTTCCCAAAATAAATACCTCCTGTTAATTCACGTAAAAAAACTAAATCAGTACCTTCAATCCTTTCTCTTTTTAAGGGTGATTTGTCAATTAATGAAGGAAAAGTAAATGTAGGTCTGACATTTGCATATAAACCTAATTTTTTTCTCATTCTTAAAAGCCCTTCTTCAGGTCTAATTTTTGCAGAAGGATCATTGTCAAATCTAGGAAGTCCTATAGCTCCAAAAAGTACCGCATCTGAGGTTAAGCATATATTATGAGTGCTTTCGGGATAAGGATCTCCTACTGAATCAATTGCAGCAGCTCCTGTTAATGCAGGTTTCCAGGTTATTTCATGAAAAAACTTTTGAGCTATAGCATTTGATACTTTTACTGCTTCATTAATTACTTCTGGTCCAATTCCATCACCAGCTAAAAGAGCAATTTCTAACTTCATTTAATTAATTTAAGGTGTTTAACATTTTTTCAGTAGCAATTATTGCCGAAACTGTCTGATCTGAATCAAGCCCACGAGTAATAAATTCTTTTTTATCATCATTTTTCCATGTTATACTTGTTTCGCAAAGAGCATCTGAATTACTTCCAGGTGGGATGTGAACAGCATAATCAATTAGTTTCGGTAAAATAAGTTTTTTTCGTTTGTAAATTCTTTGAATTGCTTTCATAAAAGCATCAAACTGTCCATCGCCAGAAGCATTTTCTTCAAATATTTTCCCATCAATTTCTAGAGAAACAGAAGTGCTTGGGTTTAAGTCCTTAGTATGAGTGAGTGCATATGATTTTACGAAAACTTTTTTTTGTATATTCTTACTGTCCAAAACATCTGATATTATATAGGGAAGATCATCTGCAGTTACTTTTTGTTTTTTATCTCCAAGTTCTATAATTCGTTTTGTAACTTTTTTTATATCACTATCATTTAGTGTAAGTCCAAGTTCCTGAAGGTTTTTAAGAATATTGGCTTTTCCAGATGTTTTACCTAATGCATACGATCGCTTTCTTCCAAAACGTTCAGGGAGTAAATCATTATAATATAAATTATTTTTACTGTCACCGTCAGCATGAATTCCAGCAGTTTGAGTAAAAACATTAGCTCCAACAATAGGTTTGTTTACAGGTATTCTGAATCCTGTAAAAGTTGATACTATCTGACTAACTTTATATAAAGACTTCTCTCTAATATTTGATTTTACCTCAGGTATAAAATCATTAAGAACTGAAATAACACTTGCTAATGGTGCATTTCCCGCTCTTTCACCCATTCCGTTGACTGTTAAGTGTAGCCCGTGAACTCCTGACTTAACCGCCTCCATAGTGTTTGCTACGCTTAAATCATAATCATTATGACCATGAAAGTCAAAGTGTTGTTTTGGATATCGTTTTATTATTTTGGATATATATTTTTTAGTTTCTGTTGGAGTTAAGATGCCGAGTGTGTCTGGAAGTAAAATTCTTTTTATAGGTTGAGTGGCTAAAAAATCTAGAAAATCAAAAACATATTCAAAGGAGTTTCTCATACCGTTGCTCCAGTCTTCCAAATATACATTTGTTACAATACTATTTTTTTTTGCATCAATTAAATTTTTTTCTATATTTTTAAAATGCTCTTCTGGTGATGATTTTAATTGGTGTTTTAAGTGATTTAATGAACCTTTAGCTAATAGGTTTTGAACTTTAGCGCCAGAACTCACTAGCCATTCTAAGGAAATACCGTTATCAATAAAAGTAAGTATTTCAATTTTATCTTGATATCCGTTTTCCTTAGACCAGTCATTTATTTGTTTAACAGCATCAAGCTCTCCTTTTGAAACTCGAGCTGATGCAACCTCGATTCTATCTACCTTTAATTCATTTAAAAGTAACTTTGATAAAGCAAGTTTTTCTGAAGGAGAAAAAGAAATCCCTGATGTTTGTTCCCCATCACGAAGTGTGGTGTCCATAATTTCAATATTTCGAATCTTATTTAATTTCAAAATAAATTTTTAAAGTGGAGTATTTTTGGCAAAAATACTAATTTGCTCTTTTATGTTAATTAAGTAATCTATATCATCGAAGCCATTCAACATGTTGTTTTTTTTGTAGGGATTGATTTCAAAAAACTCAGAGACTCTAGATTTAATAATTGATATTTTTTGTTCTAAAAGATTAATCTCTAATAATGTTTTTGGATCATTTTCTATCTCTTTAAAAATAATAGACAAGAAATCATCTGATACTTGGACGGGGAGAATACCGATATTTAAGCAGTTATTTCTAAAAATATCAGCAAAAAAACTTGAAATCACACAACGAAAACCATAGTCGTAAATTGCCCAAGCAGCATGTTCTCTAGATGATCCAGATCCAAAATTTTTTCCTCCCACCAATATTTCACCACCATATATAGGGTTGTTTAAAATAAAATCCTTTTTTGGTGTGTTGTCTTGGTTATATTTCCAGTCTCTAAAAAGATTATCTCCAAAGCCAACTCTTTCTGTTGCCTTTAGAAATCGAGCAGGAATAATTTGATCAGTATCTACGTTTTCTATTTGAAGTGGAACCGCTTTACTGGTAAGTATTTTAAATTTTTCGTGTCCCATAATTAAAATAATGTTCTTGGATCGGTAACTTTTCCAGTTATTGCAGCAGCAGCAGCTACAATCGGACTAGCTAAAAGTGTTCGAGACCCTGGTCCTTGACGTCCTTCAAAATTTCTATTCGATGTACTGACAGCATATTTCCCAGCAGGAACCTTGTCGTCATTCATAGCCAAACAGGCAGAACATCCTGGTTCACGAAGTTTAAATCCTGATTTATTAAGAATATCTAAAATTCCTTCTTCTTTAATTGAATTTAACACTTTGTGAGACCCAGGGACAAGCCAGGCCGTTACGTTAGGAGCTTTTTTTCTACCTTTAATAACCTCAGCAAATGCTCTAAAGTCTTCAATCCTTCCGTTTGTACAACTTCCAAGAAAAACAAAATCAACTGGCTTTCCAATCATCCCTTCTCCTTCATTGTAACCCATATAATCTAAAGACTTTTGATAAGTAATTTCACCACCCTTAATAAAACTCGCTTTAGGTATTTCCTCTGTTATTGGTATTCCCATTCCTGGATTTGTTCCATATGTTATCATTGGTTCAATATCAACTGCATTAAAGTGATATTCTTTGTCAAAAACTGAGTCTTTTTCTGTATAAAGCGTTTGCCAATAGTCCATTGCTTTATCCCATGATTTATTTTTTGGAGTAAACTCTCTATTTTTGATGTAGTGAAAGGTTTTTTCGTCTGGAGCAATCATACCACCTCTAGCTCCCATTTCAATACTCAAATTACAAACAGTCATTCTTCCTTCCATAGACATTGAAGTGAAAACATTTCCAAAATACTCAACAAAATAACCTGTTGCACCTGAAGTAGTTAATTTTGAAATAATAAAAAGAGCTACATCTTTAGGCGTTACAGCTTTACCAAGATCTCCATTTATATTAATTCTCATTTTTTTTGGCTTCAGCTGCATTATACATTGAGTTGAAAGAACCATTTCAACTTCTGATGTTCCAATTCCAAAAGCAACAGCTCCAAAAGCTCCATGAGTTGATGTGTGTGAATCTCCACAAACTATTGTCGCTCCTGGAAGGGTAATTCCATATTCTGGACCTATCACATGAACAATACCATTTTTTTTGTGCCCTAATCCCCAAAATGAAATTTTATGTTTAATCGAATTTTCTTCTAAAGCTTTTAATTGATTAGCTGAAAGGGGATCTTGAACGGGAAGATGTTGATTAACTGTCGGTGTGTTGTGGTCTGCTGTAGCAAAAGTTTTATTAGGACATAAAACGGATACACCTCTTTTTTCAAGTCCTAAGAAGGCTACAGGGCTTGTAACTTCATGAATCATATGTCTGTCTATAAATAGAACATCAGGACCATTACTAACATGTTTGACTACATGAGAGTCCCATACTTTATCAAAAAGAGTTTTAGACATTAATTACAAATTAGATTTTTTAACGATTTCAGGTATATCTTTATCGCTAACTTCTTTGTTTTTATCTGCAAAAGTAAGAAACGTTTTATAAACTTTATCAAGTTGACGTTTGTCAAGATTTATACCAATTATTTTTGCTCTATAAGCTAAAGCTGCTCTTCCAGATCTTGCTGTGAGTAATATGGTTGATTCGTTTACTCCAACATCTTTAGGATCAATTATTTCATAAGTTTCCCTGTGTTTAATCACACCATCTTGATGAATTCCAGAGCTATGAGAAAAGGCGTTGGCTCCAACTATTGCCTTGTTTGGTTGAACAGGCATTGCCATGCTTTCGGAGACTAATTGGCTAATGCTATTTAGTAATTGACTGTTAATAGCAGTATCAATATTTAAATTTGGATGTTGTCGCATAATCATAACAACCTCCTCCAAGGATGTGTTTCCAGCTCTTTCACCAATCCCATTAATTGTACATTCAATTTGTCTTGCTCCGTTTAATGCTCCGGATATTGAGTTAGCAGTCGCTAACCCCAGATCGTTATGACAATGACAAGAAAGAGTTACTTTATCAACTCCAGATACATTTTCTTTTAAAAATTTAATTTTACTACCGTATTCTTCAGGCAAGCAATAACCTGTTGTGTCAGGAATATTAAGAACTGTTGCTCCAGCTTTTATAACAGCTTCACAAATTTTAGCTAAAAACTCGTTATCTGTTCTGCCTGCATCCTCAGCATAAAACTCTATGTCTTCTACTTTAGATTTTGCATAAGATACCGCTTCAGTGGCTCTAAGGATAATTTTATCCTTATCAGAATTAAACTTATACTTAATGTGCATGGGTGAAGTTCCTATTCCAGTGTGAATTCTGGGACGTTTTGCATATTTTAAAGCATCTGCAGCAATATCAATATCTTTTTTAACTGCCCTGGTTAGTCCACAAACAGTAGTGTTTTTAATAAGCTTACTTATTTCTACTACAGATTTAAAATCTCCTGGACTTGATATTGGAAAACCAGCTTCTATTACATCAACACCTAAAGCTTCAAGTTGCTCAGCTATAATCAACTTGTTTTTTGTGTCAAGTTTACATCCCGGCACCTGTTCTCCATCACGAAGTGTAGTATCAAAAATATGGACGATGTCTTTAGGCATTATTTAAAAATGATTTATCGTTTACGAAAATAAATTTTGTAAGTTTATATTATAAGAATTCAGTAAAATATTTACAATGCTCGAGTCATTTATTTAATACATAAATATATGATTTTCAGTAATTTAATTTTTTTTTTAATACAATGATGAAGGATCACAAAGAACACCTATTTATTTTAATTAAATCTTTAACAAAATCTGAAAAGAGACAGTTTAAGCTTTTTGTTAACAGAATGGGGTCTAACCTTGATTCAAAGTTTTTAAACTTATTTAATTTATTGGAAAAATCTGATAGTTATGATGAGAGATTGATTTTAAAAAAAGAAATTGTTACCAAGCAACAGCTCTCAAATTTAAAAGCACATTTATACAAACAAATTTTGATAAGCCTAAGGCTTAATCCTGCTAATAAAAACATTAGGTTACAAATTAGAGAGCAATTAGATTTTGCAACTATTTTGTATCAAAAAGGCCTATATAAGCAGAGCCTTAAACTATTGGAAAAATCCAAAAATATAGCGTTGTTAAATGAAGAAAAGTATACAGCATATGAAATAGTGGAGCTTGAAAAAGTAATAGAATCTCAATACATAACAAGAAGTCTTTCCAATAGGACTCAGGAATTAGTTTCTCAAGCAGATAGTTTAATATCTCAAAATGATTTAGCTAGTAAGTTGTCAAATCTTTCTCTTCAATTATATGAAAAATTAATTAAAACTGGTTATGCAAAAAGTGATGACGAATTCAGAAATATTACAAAATTTTTTTATGAAAGACTCCCAAAAATTGATTCAGATAATTTAGGGTTTAGAGAAAAACTTTGGTATTATAAAGCCCATGTTTGGTATAGTTTTTTAATTCAGGATTTTTTATCAAGTTATAAATACTCCCTTAAATGGGTTGATATGTTTGAAAAAGAAACAAAGATGATATCAATACATCCTGTTTTTTATTTAAAAGGAAATAATTATTTATTAGAGTCGTTGACTCTAATAAAATATCCTGAAAAGTTCAAACTAACTCTCAATAAAATGATTAATCAAACAAAAGGTGTTGAGTTTCCTGAAAATGAAAACCTTCACACTTTGATTTTTCTTTACAAATACAATAATTTATTTAATCATTATAATTTTCAAGGAGATTTTGATAGTGCAAAAAATATAGTTCCTGAGGTTTTATTGGGAATTAAAGACTTTAAAACTCAAATTGATTCTCACCACATAATGGTGTTTTATTATAAAATTGCATGTTCATATTTTGGTTTAAATGATTATGAGAACTGTATTTTGTATTTAAATCGTATTATATCAAACAAGCACTTAAAAATGCGCGAAGATTTATTATGCTTCACTAGGGTGCTTAATTTAGTAGCTCACTATGAAGCAGGGTTTGACTATCATTTAGATGTACATTTAAGAGAAACTTATAAGTTTCTTATTAAAATGAATGACTTGCATGAAGTTCAAAAAGCAATGATTCGGTTTGTTAAAAAACTAGGAGATATTTATCCTCAAGATCTTAAACAAGCTTTCATAGATTTACACAAAGAGTTAAAACAACATGAAGAAGATCGATATGAGAGAAGATCATTTTTATATTTAGACATTCTGTCATGGCTAGAAAGCAATATTGATAACAGACCAATTGGAGAAATTATTAGAGAAAAAGCCAAACAGTTTAATCGCAAAGAAAAGAGTTCCAGGGCTCTCTTCTAGGTAACGGAGCTTTAATGTTTATATTTTTTTTTGTCACAGGATGATTAAAAATAACTTGATAAGCATGAAGATCTATGCTTCCATCTTTGTTACTTCTTTTGCTTCCATATTTTAAATCTCCTTTAATAATGAAACCTATTTCTGAAAGCTGAGCTCTAATTTGATGATGCCTTCCTGTCTCTAAAATAACTTCTAATAGTAAATAGTTTTTTAATTCTTTAATTAACTGATATTCAAGTTTTGCAACTTTGCTTCCTGGCACTTTATTAGAGTGAATATATGACTTATTTTGTTTAGAATTTTTAATTATCCAATTCTCTAGTTTCCCAGATTTAATCTCAGTATTCTTTTGTGTGATAGCCCAATACTTCTTATCAATCTTTCTTTCTTTGAATTGTTGATTAAGTCTTGTTAGAGCTTTTGAAGTTTTTGCAAAAATAACAACTCCACTTGTTGGTCTGTCAAGTCGATGGATTACACCTAAGTATGCATCTCCTGGTTTATTGTATTTATTTTTTAAAAACTCTTTTATATGATCAACAAGAGTTTTGTCACCAGTTTTATCTCCCTGAACAAGAGCCCCAGGATTTTTGTTAACAATAATCAAATGATTATCTTCAAATAAAACATCTATTGGATTAAAACTCACCTTTTAATATTGCTCATCTTTACTTGGGAAATGACCTGATTTAACGTCGGTTGAATAAGATTTTATTGCAGATGATATTTTGTTATCTAGATCCAAATATCTTCTAAGAAACCTTGGACTAAATTCTTTAGTCATTCCCAACATATCATGCAAGACTAATACTTGTCCGTCAACTTTATTTCCCGCACCAATTCCAATAATTGGAGTTAAAATATTTTTAGCAACTTTTTCAGCCAACCCTGATGGAATTTTTTCTAAAACAATACCAAAGCAGCCAAGATCTTCTAAAAGCTTAGCGTCTTCCATTAACTCTTTGGCTTCTTTTTCTTCTTTTGCTCTAACTGAATATGTACCAAACTTATATATTGATTGGGGTGTTAATCCCAGATGACCCATAACAGGTATGCCGGCTTGAAGTATCCTTTCAATAGAATCTTTTGCCAATTTACCTCCTTCAAGTTTAACTGCATGCGCACCTGATTCTTTCATTATTTTTATAGCCGAGCGAAGAGCTTCTTTTGAATCTGCTTGATAAGTTCCGAAAGGCAGGTCAACAATAACAAGTGCTCTTTTACAACCTCTAACTACAGATGCTGCATGATAAATCATTTGATCTAGAGTTATTGGTAGTGTTGTTTCATGGCCAGCCATAACATTAGATGCAGAATCACCTACTAAAATAATATCTATTCCAGCTCTGTCAATAATACCCGCTAATGTAAAATCATAAGCTGTTAACATAGCAATTTTTTCACCATTTCGTTTCATTTCTGAAAGGCTATTTGTTGTTACACGTGAATATTGTTTTTTTGATATTGACATTTTTATTATTTACAAGTAAAATTAAGATCTTTTTTATAAAATATTGTTTTCTAAACGTAAACCTTTATAAATGACAAGATGTCACATAATTTTTATTGGCATAGAGCTTGAATAGATAATGTAAATAATAAAAAATATTTAAATGAGTAAAATTATAGGAATTGATTTGGGAACAACTAACTCTTGTGTATCTGTAATGGAAGGAAACGAGCCTGTAGTAATTCCAAATGCTGAAGGAAAACGAACTACACCCTCTGTCATTGCTTTTGTTGAAGGTGGTGAAATCAAAGTAGGTGACCCTGCAAAAAGACAAGCAGTTACAAACCCAACAAAAACTATCTCATCTATCAAACGTTTCATGGGTAATAAATTCTCTGAATCTAAAAATGATTTAAGTACTACTGCATACAAAGTTGTTAAGGGTGATAATGATACGCCAAGAGTTGATATTGATGGAAGGTTGTATACCCCACAAGAACTTTCAGCAATGACTCTACAAAAAATGAAAAAAACAGCTGAAGATTACTTAGGGCAAAGTGTTTCGGAGGCTGTTATTACAGTTCCTGCATATTTTAATGATGCACAAAGACAAGCAACAAAAGAAGCAGGAGAGATAGCTGGCCTGAAAGTTCAGCGTATTATTAATGAACCAACTGCCGCCGCCCTAGCATATGGTTTAGATAAAAAAGGTTCTGACAGAAAAATCGCAGTATATGATCTAGGAGGTGGTACTTTTGATATTTCAATTTTGGAGCTTGGAGATGGAGTTTTTGAAGTGTTATCTACTAACGGAGACACTCACTTAGGTGGGGACGATTTTGATCAGGTGATTATTAATTTTTTGGCAGATGATTTTATGTCCGCAGAGAAAATAGATCTCCGCAAAGATCCTATGGCACTTCAACGCTTAAAGGAAGCAGCTGAAAAAGCAAAAATAGAGCTGTCATCTTCAACTCAAACAGAAATCAATTTACCATACGTAACTGCTACTGATAGTGGGCCAAAGCACTTAGTGACAAGTTTAACAAGGGCTAAATTTCAGCAATTATCTGATAAATTAGTTAAACGTTCAATGAGTCCAGTAAAAAAAGCATTAGACGATGCCGGTTTATCTAAATCGGATATAGATGAAATTATATTAGTTGGTGGTTCAACTCGAATTCCTATAATTCAAGAAGAAGTAGAAAGGTTCTTTGGCAAAAAGCCATCTAAAGGAGTGAATGCAGATGAAGTAGTAGCTGTCGGTGCTGCAATTCAAGGAGGGGTTCTGACAGGTGATGTTAAAGATGTACTTTTATTAGATGTAACGCCTCTTTCCCTTGGTATAGAAACTATGGGAAGCGTTATGACCAAATTAATAGAATCTAACACAACTATTCCAAGTAAAAAATCTCAAGTCTTTTCAACAGCTGCTGACAATCAGCCTTCAGTTGAAATTCATGTACTTCAAGGTGAAAGATCTATGGCTTCAGATAACAAAACTATTGGTCGTTTTCATTTAGATGGAATTCCACCAGCACCTCGTGGAACTCCTCAAATTGAAGTAACATTTGATATAGATGCTAATGGAATCATAAAGGTTAGCGCTCAAGACAAAGCTTCTGGTAAAAGTCAGGATATTAGAATTGAGGCATCTTCAGGTCTGACTGAAGAAGAAATTGAAAAAATGAAGCAAGAAGCCGAGGTTAATGCTGAATCTGATAAAAAAGCAAAAGAGCAAGTTGATAAAATGAATAGTGCGGATCAACTAATTTTTCAAACAGAAAAACAACTTTCAGAGTTTGGTGATAAAATATCAGATGATAAAAAGAAACCAGTTGAAAGTGCCCTTTCAGATCTTAAAAAAGCATATGAAACTAAAGATTTAAAATTAATTGAACCAGAGCTTGATAAACTAAATGATGCTTGGAAAAATGCATCAGAAGAAATGTATAAAGCTCAAGCTGAATCAGCTCAAAAAGATGGAGGGGCTTCTTCTGAATCTAATCCTAAATCTAATTCTAAACCTGATTCAAGTTCTGGAGGAGATGACGTTCAGGATGTTGATTTCGAAGAGGTTAAGTAATACTTAATTCAACAACCTTGTAACCGCAAGATTGTTTTTTTTATAATCATGGATAAAGCAAATTTATTAAAGGTTTTTAATTCTAACTCAAACACGCTAATGCAAACCTTAGATATTGAATTTGTGGATTTTGGTGATGATTATGTTACTGCTAAAATGCCTGTAACCCCAAAGGTTTACCAGCCTGATGGAATTTTACACGGTGGAGCTACTGTTGCGCTAGCAGAAACAGTTGGTAGTTCAGCCGCTTATATATTAAATAAAGATTCAAAACGCACTATTCGTGGTATTGAGATTTCTGCAAATCATTTAAAGTCTATTTCGAGTGGGTATGTTTATGCTACCGCAAGACCGGTAAATAAGGGTAAAACAATTCAATTATGGGAGATCAGAGTGACAAATGAAGAAAATGAATTGATATCAATTTGTAAATTAACTACATACTCTAGAAAAAGTTTATAAAAACTACTGAGTATTACTAGGTTGATTAAATCTGCTCTTTGATTACAATATAGTCTAGACTGCCAAAAAAAAATAACTATATTGTGAACTTACGCTAATTAAAAATAAAAACATGTTTTTAAAATATAAAGAAGGTCGAATATATAGATTTGGTTACTATTTATTGGGGTCCTTTATAATTATTGTCTTCAATTTTATTGGGCAAATTCCAATTTTAATAGCTTTAGCTAGCTCAATGTTAAGTAATGCAGATGAAATTGATCCTTCAGCAAATCCAATGGAAATACTTAATATAATCCCACCAAATATGAGGCTATTTCTAATGCTTTTTCCTTTTGCTTTTGCATTTATTGGTGTTTGGCTTGTTGTTCGTAAAATCCACGAACAATCATTGACAAGTGTTGTTACAGCTAGAAAAAGAATTGACTTTAAACGAATACTATTTGCTTTTGGACTTTGGTCTTTTATAATGGCAAGTATGATTTTATTTGATTATATGACATCACCTGAAAATTATGTTTGGAATTTTAAACCTATTCCTTTCTTATTTATGTTTTTAATAGCAATTGTTTTTATTCCTCTCCAGACAAGTCTTGAAGAGTTCCTTTTTAGAGGTTATTTAATGCAAGGTTTTGGAAATTTATTTAGAAACCGATTGGCGCCATTATTATTAACATCTTTAATTTTTGGTAGTTTACATTTGGCAAATCCAGAAGTTAGTAAATTAGGTTACGGTATTATGATATATTACATAGGTACAGGTTTATTTCTTGGCATTATGACACTAATGGATGAAGGTGTGGAGTTAGCTATAGGTTGGCACGCAGCTAATAATCTTACAGGAGCATTACTTGTGACTGCAGACTGGACTGCATTTCAAACTAATTCTGTTCTTAAGGATATTTCTGAACCTAATTTATACGGTGAAATGCTTATTAGTATCTGTATTATCTATCCAGTTATTTTATTTATTTTTTCAAAAAAGTATGGTTGGAAAAACTCACTTCTTCAATTAACATCAAAATTTTAATTCAATTATTTCTTAAAACTTATTATAAATGAGCTTGAATAAAAATAAAATATTTGGATATGCAGCATTAATACTAATGGTATTAGGAAGTGCTTTAATTCTTTTAGGAGTATTTATGTATAAAGAGTATACGATTGGCTTCACAGTTATGGGTTTAGGTTTTAATGCTATTGCATGGACATTTAATGCATTAAGAGGAAGAATATAAGTATGTCAGAGGATAAAAAGATAATTTTTTCTATGACGGGAGTTTCTAAAGCCTATCCTGGAGCTCAAAAAGATGTATTAAGAAACATTCACCTTAGCTTTTACTATGGAGCTAAGATTGGTGTTTTAGGCCTAAATGGATCTGGTAAATCATCTCTTTTAAAAATAATTGCTGGAGTAGATAAAAACTATAGAGGAGATGTTACTTTTAATCAGGATTATAGCTTAGGTTATCTAGAGCAAGAGCCAATAGTTGATCAAAGTAAAACAGTTATTGATGTAATTAAAGAGGGTGTATCTGAGACAGTTAATATTCTTGACGAATTCAACACCATTAATGATCAATTTACATTGCCAGAGGTATATGAGAACCCTGAAAAAATGGAAAAATTAATGGGTAGACAAGCTGATTTACAGGATAAAATTGATTCTAGAAATGCTTGGGAATTAGACACCCAATTAGAAATAGCAATGGATGCTTTGAGAACTCCTGATGCTAACGAAAAAATATCTGTTCTTTCTGGAGGTGAGTTAAGAAGAGTTGCTTTATGCAGATTATTACTTAAAAAACCTGATATTTTATTATTAGATGAACCAACCAACCACTTAGATGCTGAATCTGTTCATTGGCTTGAGCATCATTTAGCTCAGTATAAAGGAACTGTTATAGCGGTAACACATGATAGATATTTTTTAGATAATGTTGCTGGGTGGATATTAGAACTAGATAGGGGAGAAGGTATTCCATGGAAAGGAAATTATTCGTCTTGGTTAGATCAAAAATCCAAACGTCTATCGAGTGAGCAAAAACAATCTAGTAAAAGACAAAAAACTCTAGAGCGAGAATTAGAGTGGGTTAGAATGTCTCCAAAAGGAAGACAGACCAAGCAAAAAGCAAGATTATCAAATTATGATAAATTACTTAGTCAGGATCAAAAAACAATAGATGAAAAACTAGAAATTTATATACCTTCAGGACCAAGGCTAGGTAACGAGGTTATTGAAGCAAAGGGTGTTAGCAAGTCTTTTGGGGACAAACTTCTATATGAAGACTTAAACTTTAGACTGCCTCCAGCTGGAATTGTTGGAGTAATTGGACCTAATGGTGCAGGTAAAACCACCTTATTTAAAATGATAATGAAAGAACTATCACCCGACAAAGGATCTTTCAAGACAGGTGAAACAGTAAAAGTTGCTTATGTAGATCAATCTCATAGTAATATTGAATCTGATAAATCAATATGGGCTAATTTTTGTAATGAACAAGACTTAATTGTTATGGGAGGAAAACAAGTTAATTCAAGAGCTTATTTGAGTCGTTTTAACTTTAGTGGAAGTGAACAAAATAAAAAGGTATCCTCTTTGTCGGGGGGTGAAAGAAATCGACTTCATTTAGCAATGACTCTCAGAGAGGAAGGGAATGTTTTATTATTAGATGAACCTACAAATGATTTAGACGTAAACACATTACGGGCACTAGAAGAAGGGTTAGATAATTTTGCTGGCTGTGCAGTTGTAATATCTCATGATAGATGGTTTTTAGATAGAGTATGTACTCATATTTTGGCTTTCGAAGGAAACTCTGAAGTTTATTTTTTTGAAGGTTCATACTCTGATTATGAAGAGAATAAAAAGACTAGATTAGGGTCTGACTTACTCCCTAAAAGAATTCAGTATAAAAAACTTTCTAGAGATTAATTATTATAATAAAGTTCCATTTTAATATCACCTCTTTTGTAAGGATTTTCATCTCCTATGCGTACTTCTTTAAAATTATGTTTTTTGTAGAGGTAAATAGAGTTTTTTAGTTTAGTACTTGAATACAAATAAATTTTCTTCCAATTATTTTTTTTCCCAAATGAAATTGCAAATTCAATCATTTTATTACCATAGCCTTTACCTCTTTGATCTGGTTTAATTGCCATTTTCACAATTTCATATATTTTTTCTACTCTATTGATAAAAGCAAATGTTCCTATGATTTCATTTTCATGTTTGGCAAAAAAGATATACCCTCCTTTATTTATAATTAATGCCTCACAGTTTTTTAAAATTTCATAATCGTACGGTTCTACTTCAAAAAAAAATTCAAGCCATTCAATATTTAAATTTATAAAAAATTGAACAAATTTATTATTGAATGGAATTATTTCAAAATCACTCATTTCCAGTCATTAATTCAGGACGAACCCAGGTATCAAATTCTTTTTCAGTTAAATATCCCAGACTTAGCGATGCTTCTTTAAGTGAAGTCCCATCCTTATGAGCTTTATTTGCGATTTCAGCAGCTTTGTAATATCCAATTTTAGTGTTTAAAGCAGTTACTAACATTAGAGAATTATTTAATAACTCATCAATTCGTTTATGATTAGCTAAAATGCCTTCTGCACAATTTTCAGAAAAACTCACACATGCTTCTCCAATAAGTGAGGCAGATTGAATTATGTTTGCTGCCATTAGAGGCTTAAAAACGTTTAATTCATAGTGTCCTTGAGTTCCTCCTATTGTAATTGCAACGTCATTACCCATTACCTGTGCACAAACCATAGTTAAAGCCTCTGATTGAGTAGGATTAACTTTTCCAGGCATTATTGAGCTTCCAGGCTCATTAGCTGGAATTAATATTTCTCCTATTCCTGATCTAGGACCAGACGATAGCATTCTAATATCATTAGCAATTTTATTAAGGGCAACTGCCAGTTGCTTCAAAGCACCATGAGTTTCAACTATTGCATCGTGAGCAGCTAGAGATTCAAACTTGTTTTCTGCAGTAATAAAAGGATGACCAGTAAATTTTGCAATATATTGAGCAACTTTTTGAGAATACCCTTTGGGAGTGTTTATTCCTGTTCCAACTGCAGTTCCACCAATAGCAAGTTCTGATAGATGAGAGAAGGTGTTTTTAATTGCTTTAATACTATGCTTAAGTTGTGAACAATAGCCTGAAAATTCTTGACCTAAAGTAAGAGGAGTTGCGTCCATTAAATGTGTTCGACCAATTTTCACAATTGAATTGAATTCTATTCTTTTACTTTCTAGTGCTTTATGTAATTTTTCTACACCAGGAACTGTTACTTCAGTGATTTTCTTATAAGCTGCAATATGCATAGCTGTTGGATAAGTGTCATTTGAAGATTGAGATTTATTGACATCATCATTAGGGTTTAATGTTTTTTCACCAACTCCTAGTTTTTTTCCGGAAATTACATGAGCTCGATTAGCTATGACTTCATTGATATTCATATTAGATTGTGTTCCTGATCCTGTTTGCCATATTACTAACGGAAATTGAGAATCATGCTGACCTTTAATAATTTCATCACAAACTTTAGAAATTAAATCTCTTTTTTTGATAGAAAGTATTCCAAGTTCATGATTTGTATATGCAGCTGATTTTTTCAGGTATGCAAATCCATATATTATTTCCATAGGCATTGAGGAAGGAGGTCCAATTTTAAAATTATTCCTTGAACGTTCAGTTTGAGCACCCCAATAAGCGTCTATAGGAACTTTAACTTCTCCTAATGTGTCTTTTTCGATTCTGTAATTCATATCATTATTTTATTATACAAAAGTACACAAATCAAAAACTTACATTTTACATTAAAAAAAAGATAATTATTGTATTTTTGTAGAAACAATATAAAATATGTTTGAATTTGATCAGTATCTTGGATTTCTTGCTTTCTTAACGATACTTACAATAGGTTTTTGGCTTATGATTTTTCTTATAACATTTGTTATTCCTTATTGGGTTTTCGGATCAGCTATGGAGTCTTTCAATGAATGGAAAGAAGCTAGAAAAAAGAATAAGTTAAAAGTAAAATAGATTTTTTAAAAATCAAATTCTCCACCACCACCATCTTGATTCATTTGTCTTCTTCCTTGATTTTTCTTTTGCTTAACTCTATATGTGAAAGTAAAAATAAAAGTTGGTTGTCTCCATTGGCGTTCACCGTAGCTATAAAAACTGGGTGTGTTAGTTTCAGATATCCTTTTTGATGAATTAAAAATATCACTGGCTCTAAATGAAATTGTTCCTTTGTCTTTTAAAATATCTTTATTTAAAGCACCACTCATAGAGAAGATGCCTTTTCTTTTACTTTGGGCAGTTTCTGTAGGGCCTCTATAAAACATTCTTGTTTGCCAATCAATATCAAAAGGGAGTTTTATGGTTGCATTAATTCTAGCTCGCCAACTCAAATTTTCAGCATCAAAACTAGTTCCATTATATGATCCAATAGTTTCAGAATTAAATAAATTAAAATTACCATTTAATCTTACTTTTCTAGATGGAGTATAAGTTAAATTGAACTCTGTGCCAATTCGATTATTTTCTGATAAATTTACAGGACTAAGTTTTAAAACAGGAACTTCTAGTATTTCACTTGTTGGATCATTTGGATCTCCAGAGACTATCACCGTTAGTCCTGTGTCTTGGGTGATAAAAGTAAAAACACTAGTTGCTTTTTGTAAGTAGATGGAGCTATTAAAAGTAAACTTACTCCATCTTTTTAGATAACCTAAATCAAAAGTATTCGAATAACTTGGATTTATATTTGGATTTCCTTGAAAAATATTAGTCACACTACTTCTTGAAGGAAATGGATTAATTAAATAAGATCTAGGCCTTCTAATTCTTCTGCTATAGCCCAAAGTAAAATTTTCCATTTCATTCAGTTCATAAGATAAATTAACTGTAGGAAAGGCGTCTGTATATTTTTTTTGTGAATAATCAGATGTAGTTATTTGGTCAACTTGAATATTTGAGTTTTCAATTCGAAGACCTAATAAATACGAAAATTTATTTATCTTTTGCCCATACTGACTATAGAATGCATTGACATACTCTTTATATGTTAATATATTTGATAAGTTAGTATCTATATTGTAACTATCAGGTGATATTGCGTCTTGAGTTTGATTTAGATATCCAACCTCATAATCAGTAGTTTGGCTATTAAACCTACCTCTGTAACCAAGTTCAAATTGAGTATTTTCATCAATTGGCCAAACATAGTCTGTTTGGATTAAAAATCTTTTTTGACCCTCAAGAGTAGAAACTTTTTCATATAAGGAGGGGAGTAGACTAGGTAATTTAGTACTAGATTTTATATTACCAATTTCATCCTCAGAGCTTTCTTCATATTGAATTCTTGCAGTTATTTTTTGACCATTTTCATCAATTTTATTGTCATAATCAAGAGAATATTGAAATGAATCATCTTTTTCGTCTTCATTTTCAGTTCTTTGAACATAACCAGTTATATCTCTTGATATATTAAGTTCTCTTATGTCATTTGTAGTGTTATTTAAATTATCACTGGTTCTATAAAAACCACTGAGGATTAGTGAACTTTTTTCATTAATATAGTATTCAACTCCAAGATTGTTAAATATATTTTTTCTATCACGTTCACTATTTCTTTTTTCATTTAAATAAGTGCTTGGCCTTTCTTGGTTAAAATATTCATTATTATTTAAGGAGTTTCCTCTTGTCTGAGTATCTCCAATCGTTGTAGTGCTAAAAATATTCCATTTTTTGGTTCTCCAATTTAATGAAGCAGATCCTCTATTGTTTTTAGGAGATCCAGCATTTAAGGAAAAGTTTCCATTAAGACCAATCAACTCTTCTTTCTTCAATATTATATTTAGAATTCCAGCAGTTCCTTCAGCGTCATATCTAGCTGATGGTGACGTTACCACTTCAACCTTTTCTATAGACTCTGCCGGGAGTTGTCTAAGTCCTTGAGGTCCTGAAATACCAACTAATCCAGATGGTTTCCCGTTAATTAAAATTCTTACATTGCTGTTCCCCCTCAAGGCAACTGCTCCGTCTACATCAACTGAAACAGAAGGGATGTTATCAAGAACGTCAGCGACTGAACCTCCTCTTACTGTTATGTCTTTTCCAACATTATAAATCTTTTTATCAAGCCGAATCTCTACTTCCGTTCTCTCTCCCCTAACCTCAACTTCATTCAAAGCATTAACTTCAATTTCGAGTTCAATTAAGCCCAGGTCTAACGGACCTTTGACTAATAAACCCTTTTGAACATATTTGATAAATGATATGTATTCTATTTCAATATTGTATTTTCCTGGAAAAACTTCTATATTAAAATTACCTTCAACGTCCGTAATCCCTCCTTGAATTCTTTCCGGAAATTTTAAATTTGATAAAGAAATTGTAGCATACTCTAGAGGTTGTCCAGTTTCTTTATCAACTATCAATCCCTTTAAGTTTTGTTTTTGAAAACCAGTATTTGATGGTCTTTGTGCCTTTGAAAAGTGAATTACTCCAAATAGTAATAGAAAACTAATTACTTTGCTCATTGATCTTAATATAATTATTTGTTGATTTTAATATGTCCAGGTTAGACATTTATTAATTTAAAAGGTTTAATTATTTTCAACAAACTTCACTAAATTATCTATAGGTCTACCTATTACTCCTTTATTCTTGTAGGTTATGATTGGTCTTTCAATAAGTATTGGATAGGTAATTATAATTTCAAGGTATTGATCTTCATTTAAATCTTTATTTTTAAAATTCTCTTTCCAAACTTGTTCTTGTCTACGAATTATTTTTTTAGGATCAATTTTAAGTTGATTCAATAGGATTTTAAGGTCTTCTTTTGAAAAATTATTCTCTAAATATAACACTACTTCATGATCAACATCTTGAGTTTTTAAAAAATCAAGAGCTTCTCTAGATTTTCTGCATCTTGGGTTATGATATATTTTGTACATAAATTGTTTTAACAAAAAAAAAGACCTACTTCTAAGCAGGTCTTTAATAAATTAATTAAATTTTATTTTATTTTATTTAGAATAGCTTCAAAAGCAGAGGGGTTATTCATAGCTAAATCAGCAAGCACTTTTCGGTTTAAATCAATATTATTTGATTTAATTTTACCCATAAATTGACTATAAGACATTCCGTTTAATCTTGCTCCTGCATTGATTCTAGTTATCCATAAAGATCTAAAATTTCTTTTGTTATTTTTTCTATCTCTATATGCATAAGACATTGCTTTTTCAACAGCATTTTTTGCAACTGTCCAAACATTTTTTCTACGACCAAAATATCCTTTGGCTTGTTTTAATATTTTTTTTCTACGTGCTCTTGAAGCAACTGAGTTTACTGATCTAGGCATAATTTATTTGTTTTTTGAATTAGGCGACATTTTGTACTTAAAGCCTATATTCAGGGTTTATTAATCGTTTTAACCATTAACGTGCAGTTACTTTAATCGTAGCTGAACTTTAATATTGTTTTCATCACTTTTATGAACCAATCCAAAATGAGTCAAAGCAAGTTTTCTCTTTTTAGATTTTTTTGTTAAAATATGACTTTTGAATGCATGTTTTCGTTTTATTTTTCCGGAACCGGTAATTTTAAACCTTTTTTTTGCACTTGATTTTGTTTTCATTTTTGGCATAACCTACAATCCTTTTAGTATTAATTATTTTTTCTTTGGCGCAATAAACATTATCATTCTCTTTCCTTCTAATACAGGTAATTGCTCAACTTTACCCCATTCTTCAAGGTCTTGGGCTAACTTTAGCAACAAGATGTGACCTTGTTCTTTGAAAATTATAGACCTTCCTTTGAAAAAAACAAAAGCTTTTAGTTTTGCTCCGTCCTTAAGAAATTTTTCTGCATGTTTTTTCTTAAACTCATAATCATGATCGTCTGTTTGGGGACCAAAACGTATTTCTTTGATAATTACCTTAGTAGCTTTTGACTTAATTGATTTATCACGTTTCTTTTGTTCGTATAAGAATTTCTTGTATTCTAGTATTTTACAAACAGGAGGAACTGCCTTAGGTGATATTTCTACTAAGTCTAACTCTAGCTCTTTGGCTAGAATTAAAGCTTGAGGTAGCTTGTAAACACCTACTTCAACATTGTCACCAACTAGTCGCAATT
The DNA here is from genome assembly GCF_982709265.1 of Candidatus Marivariicella framensis. NCBI lineage: Bacteria > Pseudomonadati > Bacteroidota > Flavobacteriia > Flavobacteriales > Flavobacteriaceae > Candidatus Marivariicella > Candidatus Marivariicella framensis. The sequence continues at coordinate 29,037 of NZ_CEXPNT010000009.1, forward strand.
CTTGAGCTGTAATTTTCTCATTAATTAAGTGTGGGTTTTCCTTAATTATTCTACCTGGTCTATTCGTTCTTCTTCTTCGAATTGCTATGACTTCTACTTTTTAAATTATATTTTAAAGTTTGACATACTATTGTCTACCTCTTTTTTAATTAAATCAACTAACTCTTTAGTTGATTTACTCCCCAAATCTCCTTCTCTATGTTTCCTTACAGATACAGACTGATTTGAATGTTCTTTTTCACCCACTATCAACATAAATGGAATTTTATTCATTTCTGCTTGACGTATTTTTTTACCAATGGTCTCATTTCGAGAATCTAGCGAGGCGCGAATTTCGTTATTTTCTAAGTAATTTAAAACTTTTTCAGCGTATTTTTCATGTTTTTCGCTAACACATAAAATTATTACTTGTTCTGGAGCAAGCCAAATAGGGAAATTTCCTCCAGTATGTTCTAATAATATAGCAACAAATCTTTCTAAACTACCAAAAGGAGCTCTATGAATCATTACAGGTTGATGTAATTCATTATCATCACCTTTGTAAGTTAATTCAAACCTTTCAGGTAAATTATAATCTACTTGTATTGTGCCAAGCTGCCATTTTCTGCCCAATGCATCTTTAACTATAAAATCTAGCTTTGGTCCATAAAAAGCTGCTTCACCATATTCAATCACATATTTAAGACCTTTTTCCTTTGTAGCATTTATAATTGCTTTTTCTGCTAATTCCCAATTTTCATCACTTCCTATATACTTTTCAGGATTATTTTTATCTCTTAAAGAAACTTGTGCAACAAAATTATCAAAACCTAAAGAATTAAAAACATGTAACACTAGATCAATAACATTTTTAAACTCTTGATTTAATTGACTAGGCATGCAAAAAATATGAGCATCATCTTGAGTAAAACATCTCACTCTTGTTAAACCATGAAGCTCTCCACTTTGTTCATACCTATATACAGTTCCAAACTCTGCATATCTTTTTGGAAGCTCTTTATAGCTCCAGGGTCTTGCATTGTATATCTCGCAATGATGAGGACAATTCATAGGTTTTAATAAAAAACTTTCACCCTCTGTTGGAGTTTCAATTGGCTGAAAGCTATCTGATCCATATTTTTGAAAATGACCTGATGTCATATAAAGCTCCTTACTCCCTATGTGTGGAGAAATCACTTGTTCGTATCCTGCTATTTTTTGAGCCTTTTTCAAAAAACCTTCAAGTCTTTCTCGAAGTGCAGCTCCTTTGGGTAACCATAGAGGTAATCCAATTCCAACTTTCTTAGAAAAAGTAAATAATTCTAATTCTTTACCTAGCTTACGATGATCTCTTTTTTTTGCCTCCTCAATTAATTCGAGATATTCAGTAAGTTCTTTGTTCTTTGGAAAAGAAATACCATAAATACGAGTTAGTTGTTGTTTAGTTTCATCTCCACGCCAATACGCGCCTGCAACGGAAGTTAGTTTAACGGCTTTAATTAGTCCTGTATTAGGAATGTGTCCACCTCTACATAGGTCTGTGAAATTAGAATGGTCACAAAAAGTTATAGTTCCATCTTCAAGTCCATCAATCAATTCAACTTTAAATTGATTATCAATATTTTTATAAAAACTCAAAGCTTCGTGTTTTGAACAACTCCTCATTTTAAATACTGACTTATTTCTTGCAAGTTCTATGAATTTTTTTTCAAGTTCAGGAAGATCTTTTTCAGAAAAGCTAATGTTTCCAAAGTCAGCATCATAATAAAACCCATTTTCAATGGAAGGTCCTATAGTTAACTTTGTAGAAGGATATATGTCTAAAATAGCCTCAGCCAATACATGGGCTGAAGAATGCCAAAAAGCTGATTTTCCTTCATCGTTGTTCCATGTGAAGAAAATTATATTTCCATCTCTATCAAGTGTTGTTGTGGTTTCAACAACTTGATTGTTGTATTTCGCAGAAAGTACATTTCTAGCGAGTCCCTCGCTAATACTATTTGCAACCTCTAAAACAGACACGCCACTTTTATAGTTTTTATTTGCTCCATCTGGAAATGTTATTTTAATCATATCAATATTATAATCTTTGTAAAGATAAGCTGACTATGGATGTTAACAAAGGGTAGAGTTAAGAATCTGTTTTATTTTTAAAATCATTAAACAAAGAGCCAACCAAATTTAAGATTCCTAAAAAACCTAAAGTTATAGAAAGTCCAGCTATAATAACTCCTAATACTAGAACATACAAGTAAAATTGATGGTCTTTATTTTGAAAAGCTTGCTGAATTGTAAAAGGGCCAAGAAATGCAAATATAATTGCAAAAGTTAACTTCTTTATACCCTGTATAAATATAATTTTATTCATTATGTTTTTTGAATTCAATAGCCTTTCTAACACTTTTATGTTTTTTTAACAAATCAAAAGCTTTAGAATAATTAATATTTAGACTTTCTTGAATCATTCTACACGCTCGGTTTTCAAGCTTTTCGTTAGTTATTTGAATATCAATCATTTTATTTCCTTTTATACGTCCTAATTTAATCATTGTAGCTGAAGAAATCATATTAAGTATAAGTTTTTGAGAGGTTCCGGCTTTCATTCTTGAACTTCCAGTAATGTATTCTGGACCAACGACAACCTCAATAGCATAATCAGAATATTTTGTTATTGGACTTTTTGGATTGGAGCAGATGCATGCTGTAGGTATTTTGTTTTGTTGACAATTTTTTAGAGAACCAACTACAAAAGGTGTTGATCCTGAAGCTGCTATTCCAATTACAAAATCATTCGAATTAACATTATGGTTTTTTAATTCTTTCCATCCTTCTAAAAAATCATCTTCTGCATTTTCAATAGAATTTCTTAACGCAGGATCTCCTCCTGCAATTATACCAATAACAAGACCTGGATCAGTCCCAAAAGTAGGGGGGCATTCGGAAGCGTCTAAAACCCCCAGTCGGCCACTGGTTCCAGCTCCAATATAAAATAAACGACCATTTTTATTAAGTTGAATAATTATCTTTTCAATAACTTTTTCTATTACGGGAATTACTTCTTCAATTGCTTTTAAGGCATTGAAGTCTTCAGAATGTATTCCTTTGATGATTTCATTAACAGACTTACATTCTAAGTCGTCATGGTTAGAATCTTCTTCAGTTATTTTTCGATAATCCATAATCTTAAATTACTCGTAAGTTAATCTAAATTCAAAATTATTTAAAATATCTATAAGTTTTTCTTAATTAAATTATGCCAATTTAGCATCAAGATTTAGTTTAATTTCATTGAGAAATCCTTGAGTAGTTAAGTAGTCTGAACTGGTTAGATTTTCCTTGTGAATTAACAACGCTAGATCTTTTGTCATTTTCCCACTTTCTACTGTTCCAATACAGACGCTTTCAAGTAATTCACAAAAATTTATTAAATCATGGTTTTGATCTAACTTACCCCTAAAGGATAGACCTTTTGTCCATGCAAAAATTGAAGCAATTGGATTAGTAGATGTAGCCTCCCCTTTTTGGTGTTTCCTGTAGTGTCTAGTAACAGTTCCATGTGCCGCTTCTGCTTCCATTGTTTTTCCATCTGGGGTAACTAAAGTAGACGACATTAAACCAAGAGACCCAAAGCCTTGAGCTACTGTGTCAGATTGAACATCTCCATCATAATTCTTACAAGCCCACACAAACCCTCCATTCCATTTCATTGCAGCTGCTACCATGTCGTCTATTAGTCTATGTTCATATGATATGCCTGCTGAATTAAACAAATTTTTAAATTCTTTGTCAAAAACATCTTGAAAAATATCCTTAAATCGACCATCATATGCCTTTAGAATAGTATTTTTTGTCGATAAATACAGGGGCCATTTTTTATCTAAAGCCCTATTCATACAAGATCTAGCAAACCCATAAATTGATGAGTCTATATTATACATACTCATAGCTATGCCATTTTCCTGAAAGTTATATACTTCCCATGATTTCACATCACTACCGTCCTCTGGAGTAAAAGTCATTGTAAGCTTACCTTTTCCATGTGTTACAATATCAGTTGCTTTATACTGATCTCCGAAAGCATGTCTTCCAATACATATTGGTTTTGTCCAGCCTTGAACATATCTAGGAACATTTTTCATTATAATTGGCTCTCTGAAAACAGTACCTCCAACAATATTTCTTATTGTTCCATTTGGAGATCTCCACATTTTTTTTAATAAATATTCTTGAACCCTCTGTTCGTCTGGGGTTATAGTAGCACATTTTACACCTACATTAAACTCTTTGATTGCGTTGGCTGCGTCTATTGTAATTTGATCATCAGTAAAGTCTCTGTTTTTAATACCTAAATCAAAATATTTTAAATCAACCTCAATGTAAGGTAAGATCAGCTTTTCTTTTATGAACTTCCAAATTATTCTGGTCATTTCGTCTCCATCTATTTCTACCACAGGGTTTTTAACTTGTATTTTGGACATTTTATAATTTATTAATTGCGTGGATAAATATACAATAACTTGTATTTGTAGATTTATAATATTTAAGATATGTAAATAAAAAAAACCGCTTTTTGGCGGTTTTTTTTAACTTATTATGTTACAACTTCTTTTATACGTGCTTTCTTACCGGTAAGGTTTTTAAAATAGTAAATACGTGAACGTCTTACTTTACCTTGTTTGTTAATTTCTATTTTTTCAATTGTCGGAAGGTTCAGTGGAAATATTCTTTCAACACCAATTGTTCCTGACATTTTTCTAATGGTAAAAGTTTTTGACTCTCCTTTTCCTTTTATTTGAATAACAACACCTTTAAAAAACTGAGTTCTTATTTTTTCGCCTTCACGAATTTGATAATAAACAGTTATAGTGTCTCCAGAAGAGAATTTGGGAAATTTGTTTTGAGGAATGAACTCTTTTTCAATGAAGTCAATTAATGCTTCCATGTTTATTGCATTATAATTATAAGTAAAGCAACATTCACGATTTTCGCCAGTGGTTAATTTACCGGGCAAAAGTACTTTTTTTTTATTTAATAGAAAAACACTATTAATATTTAATCATCAAGTAAATCTGGTCTGAGCTTTTTAGTTAACTCAATTGATTTTTTCTCTCTCCATTCCTCGATTTTAGGTGTATTTCCAGAAAGAAGTATCGCAGGAACACTCATGCCTTCATATTCAGCTGGTCTAGTGTATATAGGTGGGGCTAAAATACCATCTTGGAAGCTGTCTGACAAGGCAGAAGATCCATCACTTATAACTCCAGGTAAAAGTCTTACAATTGAATCACATAAAACAGCAGCAGCCAGTTCTCCACCTGACAACACAAAATCTCCTATTGAAATTTCTTGCGTGATAAAATTATCTCGTATTCTTTGATCAACTCCTTTATAATGTCCACAAAGTAAAATTAAATTAGTTGTATTTGACAACCTATTTGCAGTAGACTGATTAAGAGTTTCGCCATCTGGTGTTAAATAAATTATCTGATCATAATTGCGTTTAGATTGAAGACTTTTAATGCACTTAACAATTGGCTCTATCATCATAACCATTCCGGCTCCACCTCCGTATTGATAATCATCTACTTGTTTGAATTTATTAGAACTAAAATCTCTAGGGTTGTGAAAAAATATTTTGACAAGTCCGAATTCTTTTGCTCTTTTTATTATTGATGCATTAAAAGGGCTCTCAATCAGTTCAGGAAAAAGTGTTATTATATCTAATCGCATAATTATCGTTAAAAAATACTATAAAAAAAATCATTTTAATATTTTGATTTATTAATTAAGCATTTTATTCAAATATAATGCGTTCTTTTTCTCCAGAGGCACTCATAAAGAGTATAGATTTGATCGATTCAATATTTATTCTGTCAATTTCACTAATATCATTTATTTCTATATCGTTAATTTCAAGCAAGAAATAGTCATTGTCAATACCAAAACTATACAGTCTAGAGTTTTGAATGTTTGTAATTTTAACCCCTACATTATCTTTAATTATTTTTTTATCATTTTCAGAAATATTTTTCAGTTCCATTCCTAAAAAAATTATTCTAGTTATTTTTTTTAAAATAATATTAATTGTAAAAGTTTTACCGTCCCTAATATATTTGACCCTTACACTATTACCTGGACGTTTGGTCGATAAATAACCTGACATGTCAGAGAACTTATTAATTTTTACGTTATCTATTTCAATAATTATATCATTCTTAATTATACCAGCTTCCTCGGCACCAAGATTAGGCTCAACACTATTAACATAAAAACCTTCTGTTTGATCTGTTTTTAGTCTTTCAGCAAGTTTTTGATTTAAAGCATTTCCAGTTACACCAAGTAGACCCTTTTGAACATTTCCATACTCTAATAGATCTTCAAAAACTTTTCTTGCAAGGTTGCTTGGAACAGCAAAAGAGTAGCCTACAAATCCACCAGTCATTGAAGTTATTGCAGTGTTAATGCCTATTAACTCTCCCCTTGTATTAATTAAAGCACCTCCACTATTTCCTTGATTTACAGCAGCATCAGTTTGAATAAAGGACTGATTTTTACGATCTAACTTATTTAAATCTCTTGACTTGGCACTTACTATTCCTGCAGTTACTGTAGAATTTAAATTAAATGGATTCCCAACAGCCAAAACCCACTCTCCAATTTTTATTAATTCAGAGTCTCCAAATGGAATGTAGCTTAAGGGTGATTTTGACTTAATTTTTAAAACAGCAATGTCGGTATATGGATCTGACCCTACAAGTATAGCTTTATAGGCTTTATTATTATTTATTGTAACCTCAATTTCAGATGCACCCTCAATTACATGTTCATTTGTTATAATGTATCCATCAGGAGAAATAATCACACCTGAGCCACTTCCAATTTTTTTAGGCGCTGATTCTCCATAAAAATTATAGAGCCAGTTTTTTGAATCTTCAATATAGTTGCTTGTATTTTTAATATGTACTACCGCATTTATGGTTTTATTAGCAGCTGTGGTGAAATCAGTTTCTTCAATATTGCTAATATAATTAACCTGTTTTATTGGAGCGTCTAATTGGTAATCACTAATAACCTGGATTTGTTCGGAGTTTAATTTATCGTAAATAAACAAAGTGATTAGGCTGCTTAGGCATCCGGTAATTAACAATTTAAAATATAATTTCATTGAATATTAATTTTTAATAATGCTAAATTAACAAGATGAATGAATGTTTGTCAACCTTTAACTAGTTTTTAACTATTTTTGATAAGTCATGATAATCAAATTTTATAAATATCACGGAGCTGGAAATGATTTTATTATACTAGATGATCGTGAATTTAATTATTCATTTTCAATTAAAAAGATAAAGGAGATTTGTGATAGAAAAAATGGTATTGGTTCAGATGGTTTTATCTTATTAAGAAATCATAAAAAATATGACTTTGAAATGATATATTTTAATTCTGATGGTAAAATCAGTTCTATGTGTGGAAACGGAGGAAGGTGTATAGTGCATTTTGCTTATTTTTTAAAAATAATAAAATCTAGTACTGTTTTTTTAGCAATAGATGGACCTCATGAAGCACAAATAATAAGTGATTCAAAAGTCATTTTAAAAATGAATAATATTGATGAAATATTAAAATTTAAAAATTATACATTTATTGATTCAGGATCTCCTCATCATATTATTGAAAAATCTAAAATAGATTTAATTGATGTAAAGCAAATTGGTTCAAAAATAAGATATTCAAAAATTTATAGTCCAAACGGAGTTAATGTAAATTTTATAAAAAAAACATCTTCTAAAGAGTTTATGGTTAGAACATATGAGAGAGGAGTTGAAGATGAAACTTTATCATGTGGCTCTGGCGCAGTAGCATCAGCTATTGCTATGCATAGCAAAGGGAGAACAAGTCAAAATAAAATTAAAATTAAAACTTTGGGCGGTGATCTAGTTGTTTCTTTCAAGTTCAATAAAACATACTCAGGAGTTACTTTAGAAGGACCAGTAAAGCAAGTTTTTAAAGGTGAAATTGTTTTTTAAATATGAAAATATTCCTACGTAATCTCAAAGATTCAGATATAAATATTCTTTTAGAAACAGAAAATGATGAAAGCTTGTGGAATTATTCATTACAAGACAAACCTTTCTCAAAATCAACAATTAAAAATTATATTAAAAACGCATCAGTTCAAGATATTATTGAGGCAAAGCAAAAAAGATTTGTTATTTCATCTAATAAAATTGACATACTAGGTTTTATAGATTTATTTGAATATAATTTAGTAAAACGTGAGGCATTTATAGGGATAGTGGTTTTAGATAAATATAGAAACTTAGGAGTAGGATATGATTCAATTCAACTCTTAGAATTATATTGTGTAAATCATGTTGAAATTGACAAGTTATGTGCTTCTATTGAAATAAATAATATAAAAAGTATTAAATTGTTTAATAAATCAGGTTTTGTTAAAAAACATAATGATTTATATGAAAAAAATATTGAATGAATAAAGTTATTCGTAGATTTTTTTTAAGTCTCATTCCTTTTTTATTAGCAGCTATAGTCTTTTTTGGTTTAAGGTTTTATAATACTTTTTTTGCATCAAATACAAAATTCGAATCAGAAGACATCAAACTATACATTAAGCCAAATTCTGATTTTAATGAAATAAATAGTCAACTCAACTCTTTTCTCAAATCTTCATTTTACTTTAATTTAGCTGCAGAAAAAAAAGGATATTCATCAAGAGTTAAATCCGGATTGTATGTCATTCCTAAGCAAAGTAATAATAATGAAATAATTAATATTTTAAGAAGTAAGAGTAAAACTGTTAAGGTTGTTTTTAATAATCACGAAAGGATAGAGAATCTTGCTGGAAGAGTTTCAAGACAAATTGCCCTTGACAGTGTTTCCTTGTTAAAAGCATTTTATGATAAGAATTTTATGCTCCTCAATGGGTTCAACTCCTTAAACGCTATTTCAATGTACCTGCCAAATACTTACGAGCTTTTTTGGGATACTAGCGCTAATAATTTTAGAAACAAAATGTTAGAGTCTTACAATAGTTTTTGGAATAATAAACGAATATTAAAAGCAAAACAGATAGGTCTGTCCCAACAGGAAGTTTCTGTTTTAGCTTCTATAGTTCAAAGAGAATCAGTAATGAAAGATGAAAGACCAAGAATTGCAGGTGTTTATTTAAATAGATTAAAAAAACGTATGCGACTTCAAGCTGATCCAACAGTTATTTTTGCTCTCAAAAAAAAAATAGGAAATTTTAATAAAAAAATAAAAAGAGTGTTATATAAAGATTTAAAAATTAAATCTCCTTACAATACATATCGGAATAGAGGTCTTCCTCCAGGTCCAATTTGTATGCCAGATCTCGACGCAGTTGATGCAGTGTTAAATGCCGAAAACCATAAATTTTTATATTTTGTCGCTGATCCTGAAAACAGAGGGTATCATCTTTTCGGGAAAAACTTAAGAGAACATAATTCTAATAAAAAAAAATATATTCGTTGGATAAATAAGAAGAAAGTCTATCGCTAAAACCCACTATTTAAAATAAAAATTGAAGGTCGCTTATTTAAATCTTCCTTATTAATTTTCTTCCAATTATCTACTGATTCACTTTTTATTCTCTCAGAATTAAGACTTATATCAGTTGCTATGCAAAGTTCAGTTGAATTTGACAAGATATTAATTAGATCATTAAATAATGAGTTGTTTCGGTAGGGGGTTTCAATAAATATTTGAGATTGATTTTCATTTAACGACCTTTTTTCAAAAAATTTAATTTTTTTAAATCTTTCTTTTTTTTCTATTGGAAGATACCCGTTAAATGCAAAGTTCTGACCATTCATGCCCGATGCCATTAAAGCTAAAAGTATAGATGAGGGTCCAACTAAAGGTTTAACCTTTATGTTGAGATTATGAGCTTTGGAAACTATTAATGCTCCTGGATCTGCAATTCCTGGACATCCCGCATCTGAAATTAATCCAATCGATTGGCCTTTCAAGCAGATATTCAAATAAGAATCTGATTCATTTAATGAAGTGTGCTTATTTAATGGATACATGGTGATTTTTTCTTGAGATCTATAAGGTGATACTAGCTTAATGTATTTTCTTGCAACTTTTTCATTTTCAACAATAAAATAATTTAATTTCTCAATAATATTTTTTACCTCGACAGGAATATTCCTATCGACTTCATAATTGCCAATGGTGTTTGGAATTAAATATAAGTATCCATTTTTTCTCATTTTATAATAAATTTAGAAGCTATTTTTCATAAGCAAAATTAATTAATTTAAAACAATCATTAAAATCTTTCACTCCTCCGTAGTATGTGTCAGGTGTATCACTTTTCTTCATAAGAAGTTTAATCCTCGATTAGGATCCAGTAATGTCTGAAATAAACAAAACATCCTTAAGGTTTTTCTTATCCATTACATAAATATGGTCATACACTTTTAAAATAATTTTTTGTAAACTGCCTTAACTTATATATTTATATTATTTTTTTTTGCAATATCAATACTTCTTTGATCAGGTATATCTCCAGCATGATAAGAGGATGTTCCAGCAGAATCAATAATAAAGTTTTTTTTGTGAAGATATTTTTTAAGTATTCCCTCAGCTAAGGGAGGTCTATAAATATTCCCCAGACAAACGATTAAAATAAGAGTCGGATTAGTCTTGAAAGTTATATTGTGAGTTTTTGATTTAGGTCTTCAACATACTTTCTGAATTGCTTGTCTGTAAAGCTTAGATTATCTACTGTTTTACATGCATGGAGTACGGTGGCATGATCACGTTTTCCTATCTGAGAACCTATACTGGCTAATGATGCTTTTGTGAATTTTTTTGCAAAATACATTGCTAATTGTCTAGCTTGGACAATGTGACGCTTTCTTGTTTTTGACTGAAGAGTTGAAACGTCCATTTGGAAATATTCTGACACTACCTTTTGAATATAATCAATAGAAACCTCACGTTTTGTGTTTTTAACAAATTTATTTACGATTTCTTGGGCTAATTGAATAGTAATTTCCATTTTATTAAAGGATGATTGAGCAATCAAAGAAATTATAGCTCCTTCTAATTCACGAATATTTGTTTTAATATTTTTAGCAACATATTCTATTATATTATCTTCAATATTAACACCATCTCTGAATAATTTATTTTTAATTATGGATACTCGTGTTTCAAAATCTGGAGATTGTAATTCAGCTGATAAGCCCCACTTGAATCTAGAAAGTAACCTTTGCTCGATATCTTGCATGTCAACCGGAGCTTTGTCTGATGTTAGAATAACTTGTTTTCCATTCTGATGAAGATGATTAAATATATGAAAGAAAACATCTTGTGTTCCTGACTTTCCACTCAAAAATTGGACATCATCAATAATTAAAATATCAATTACTTGATAAAAATGAATAAAATCATTCCTTGAATTTTTCTTAACTGACTCAATATACTGTTGAGTGAATTTTTCAGCAGAAATATATAAAACAGTTTTCTCAGGGTATTTATCTTTAATTTCAACTCCAATAGCATGAACTAAATGAGTCTTACCTAGACCAACACCTCCAAATATTAATAAAGGATTGAAAGAGGTTCCTCCGGGTTTATTTGACACTGCTAATCCGGCAGATCTAGCCAGTCTATTAGCATCTCCTTCTAAAAAATTATCAAAATTATAATTTGGATTTAGCTGTGATTCAATTTGTAAGTTTCGAATACCTGGAATTATAAAAGGATTCTTCAATTCATGACTTCTTGATGTCATAGGTGCTGAAACGTCTTGTGGCTTTATTGAGTCTCTATGATTACTTGGAATGCTCTCAGTGAAAGGTTGTTTGTTTCCAAAAGTGTTTTCCATTTTAATGACATAAACTAAACGAGCATCTGGACCTAGTTGTTGAACAAGTACCGACTTCAAAAGACTTACATAATGTTCTTCTAGCCACTCATAAAAAAACTTACTTGGAACTTGAATACTTAATACATTATTAGCTAGCTTAACCGCTTCAATTGGCTCAAACCATGTTTTGAATGCTTGAGGCTGGATGTTATCTTTTATGAAAGACAAACATTTACTCCAAACTTCATTTTTAATAGAATCCATCTATTGAATTAATATATAAATATTATAATTATTATTTTTTTAACTAACAAATCAGCTAAGACAAATATTGTTTAAATTTTTTTAAAAAAAAACACAATTTACTATTGACTATTAAAATTTTTTTATAGACATTATAGCTTTTATAATTTAACCTTAAAAACAAACATAATATATGATTTTTGTTAAATAAATGAAATATTTGTCCAAACCTTTTCGTGTTGATTATTCTGATACTGATCAAATGGGATTTATGCATCATTCCAATTATTTAAGATTTTTTGAAAAGGCAAGAATTTCTTGGCTAAGGGATTTGGGAATTTCTTATAAAAAGATGGAAGCTGATGGTATCGTAATGCCCGTTGTTTCATCTTCGCTAATACATATTAAACCTTCTTTTTTTGATGACCTATTAGTTATTCAAATACAACTAAGCCAAATCCCTAAAGCTTCATTAGATTTTAACTATATTGTTTATAATCAAAATAAAGAATTGATATGTAAAGGCACAACAAGACTAGCCTTCTTAAATTCAAAAACTCAAAAGCCAGTTAGATGTCCAAGTTTTCTTTATAATTTGTTTGGAGAATAATTTATTACACTATATAGTAAGTCAGTAGAAATAGTTTTTTTGATCCACTCTTTATTTTTTATTTCAGGAGCTTTGATTCCGTCAAAAATTTTCTTTTTCCCGACAAAACATCTTGCTTCATCCCAGAAATTATAATCAATAAATTTTTGAATTGTTTTTCTCCCTCCTTCAACTAATATTGAGTTGACTTTGTTTTCGTGAAGATTATTTAAAAGTTCATGAATACTTTTTTTAAAGTTTATATGTATGCTGTGTTTATTATTTATTTTGATTTTTTTATCAATAAAGTGATATATTTTATTATGTTTTTTTAGGACTTTTGAATTAGGTTTAATTCTGTTATTTGGATCTATTATTATTGGAGTTGGAGATTTACCATTCCAATATCGAGTAGTTAATTCTGGATTGTCTTTATAAATTGTATTTATCCCTACCGCTATTGTATCTTCTTCAGATCGCCACTTATGAGTGATTTGTCTTGATTCAGTTGATGTAATCCAAAATATTTCACCTTTTTTTTGATTAACTGGAGAAATGAAGCCATCTTCTGACTGTGCCCATTTTAAAATTATATATGGCCTTTTATTTTTATGATAACAAAAAAATCTTTTATTTAGTTTGTCGCATTCATCTTCTAATACTCCTACTTTGACATTTATATTATTGTTTTTTAATTTTTGAATTCCCAAGCCAGAAACTTTTGGATTTGGATCGCTGGTTCCAATGATTACACTTGGAATCTTTTTTTTAATTATTAGTTCACTACAAGGCGGAGTTTTTCCATAGTGGTTGCATGGCTCAAGATTTACATATAATGTAGATTTTTCTAGTAGTTTTTTATTTTTTACACTATTAATAGCCTCAACTTCAGCATGATTTTCACCAAAATTTTTATGAAATCCTTCTCCTATGATTTTATTATCACAAACAATAACTGCTCCAACCATTGGATTGGGAGACGTGCTCCCCAAGCCTTTTTTTGCTAGATATATGCATCTTTTCATTAATAACTCTTCGTTCGATAGCATTTTGTTGTTGTTTGTGTAATTTTGACGTCATAAAATTAAATTAAAATTTGATTGAATGACAATTCGAGAAATTAATCATCAAGATAATATTCAAATAGCCCTGATAATAAGAGATGTAATTACTGAAATGAAAGCTCCTAAAACTGGAACTGCATTCAGTGATCCAGAATTAAATTTCCTGAGTGATTCCTTTAGTGGGTCTAGATCAAAATATTTTATTATTGAAGATAATGGAAAAATACTTGGAGGTGCTGGAATAAACCCTTTGAGTCACTTTAATTATTCAGTATGTGAATTACAGAAAATGTATTTTTTAAATAATGCAAGAGGTAAAGGTTGGGGTGAAATGATAATTGATAAGTGTTTATATCATGCTAAGGAAAATGATTTTAATTCATGTTATATTGAAACCATGAGTTTTATGAAAGCTGCACAAAAACTTTATCTTAAAAAAGGATTTAAATACATTGCTAAGCCAATAGGTAAAACAGGTCATGTAAACTGTGATACATGGATGATAAAACACTTTAAATGAATATAATTCAATTTCGAAACCTTTATAGAGAAGCTCTTAGCTCTAAGTTAGAATTAAATGAAATTGATTTCATTTACAAAAAGCTTTTAAACTCTTTTTTTAAATTAGAATCAACCGTGGTTGGACTGAATCCACAAATGGATTTATCTTCTAAACAAGAGATGAAATTAAACAATGCCTTATTATTGATTCAGGATGACTGTCCTTTACAATATGTTATTGGAAACTCGCCATTTTTAGATTTTGAAGTTTATGTTGATCCAAATGTTTTAATACCAAGACCCGAAACTGAGGAGTTGGTTAATTGGATTTTGAAATCTTGTAAAAATGGACAAAACATTTTTGATTTATGTACTGGAAGTGGATGCATTGCTTTGGGTTTAAAAAAACACAATCCAACTTTAAATATTACAGGATTAGATATATCAAAGAAAGCAATTTTAATTGCTGTAAAAAATGCTAAAAAATTAAATTTAGATATTAATTGGATAGTTGAGGATTTAAAAAAAATTAAATCAGAAAATTCATCTATTGATATTATTGTATCTAACCCTCCTTATATTTACCCTGATGAAAAAAAAAATATGCAACCCAGAGTTCTAAGTCACGAGCCGCATCTTGCTCTTTTCACTCCAATTAATGACCCGGTTTGTTATTATAGGTATTGTATTGATTTTGCAAAAAAAAGCCTAAGAAAGGGTGGAAAACTTTTTTTTGAAATAAATCCAAACTATATTAATGATATTGAAAGTTTATTGTCAAATTCAAATTTCTCAAACATTGAAGTTAGAAACGATTTTTTCAAAAAAAAAAGAATGTTAAGTTCAGAAAAAAAATGAACAAAGAGATTAAAAACCAAATATTTACCCTTAGAGAAGAAATTCATCATGATAATTATCTTTATTATATAAAAGACAGTCCAGTTATATCTGATTTTGATTTTGATCAAAAATTAAAAAGACTAGAATTTCTTGAAAATCTCTACCCGGAACTTGATGATCCAAATTCGCCAACCAAAAGAGTAGGTGGAAGTGTTTCAAAAAGTTTCGACACAAAAAAACATAGTTATCCTATGTATTCACTCGACAACACTTACTCCAGAGAAGAAGTGAAAAGTTGGATAACTAAGGTTAAAAAAATATTAGGAGATGATATTCCGTTAAATTATGCCTGTGAATTAAAATATGATGGCGCTTCTATTAGTTTAACATATCAAAATGGAATTTTAATTCAAGCCTTGACAAGAGGAGATGGAGTTCAAGGAGATGACATAATTAATAATGTAAGAACCATCAACACAATACCACTAGTTTTAAATGGAGATTATCCTAAATTTTTTGAAATTAGAGGCGAAATACTAATGCCTAAAAAAGTATTTAAAGAATTGAATAAACTTCGAGAATTACAAGGTTTACCTTCTTTTATGAATCCAAGAAATACTGCTTCAGGATCATTAAAAATTCAGGACAGTAGAGTTGTTGCAAAAAGAAAATTAATTTGCTTTTTATATAGTGTAATATCAAAACAAAATGAATTTTCTTCACAGTTTCAATCTCTTTCAAAAGCTAGATTATGGGGTTTTAATGTTTCAGAAGAAGCAACACTCGCTGATGATTTAGATTCTATTTTTGTTTTTCTAGAAAAATGGAATAAAGTCCGTCATGAATTACCTTACGAAATAGACGGTGTAGTTATAAAAGTTAATGATATTGATCTTCAAAATCAGTTGGGTTATACTTCTAAATATCCAAGATGGGCTATAGCTTACAAGTTTAAAGCTGAACAAATTACAACTAGACTTAATGGAGTTAGTTATCAAGTTGGAAGGACAGGATCAGTTACACCAGTTGCAGAGCTAGAGCCAATTCTAATATCCGGAACAATTGTTAAACGTGCTTCTTTGCATAATGCCGATCAAATTGAAAAGTTAAACATTAGGATAGGTGATTTTGTGAAAGTTGAAAAAGGTGGAGAAATTATTCCAAAAATTATTGGAGTTGATAAGGGTCGAAGAGTTAAAGAATCTTCAAAAATTTCCTTTATTAAAAATTGTCCAGATTGTAAAACGCCTCTAGTTAGAGAAGACGGAGAGGCAAATCATTATTGTTTAAACTCAGATAGTTGTAAACAACAAATCATTGGTTCTATTCAGCATTTTATTTCTAGAAATGCAATGGATGTTGAGGGGCTTGGGGGAGAAACAATTCTGTTATTGTTTGAGTCAGGGTTAATTAAATCAATTGCAGATTTGTATGATTTGACTGAGCGAGATCTTCTTCCTCTTGATAGGATGGCTGAGAAAGCTACCTCTAATATTTTGAAAGGGTTAGAAAAATCAAAAAAACAACCATTTAATAAAGTTTTGTTTGGTCTAGGCATTCGTTTTGTCGGAAACACTGTTGCGAAAAAAATAACAACCTCAATAAATAGTATTGATGAATTAAAGAACTCCTCTTTTGATGAGTTGATTTTAATTGATGAAATAGGTGAGAGAATTGCAGAAAGCATAATTAATTATTTTAAAAGTGATAAAAAATTAAATCTTATCAAGAGGTTAAGAAATTCTGGGCTTCAGTTTAATTCAAGTTCTAAAAAACAAAAACTTAATTCAAAAAAACTTAACGGATATAAGTTTATAGTTTCTGGAGTTTTTAAAGATTTTACTCGTGATCAACTAAAGCAGTTTGTAATTGAAAATGACGGACAAATTGTTTCTAGTATTTCTAATAAAACAAGTTATATTATTGCTGGAAAAAACATGGGGCCTTCCAAATTACAAAAAGCTCAAATTCTCAATATTCCAATTATAAATGAAACACAATTTATCCAAATGATTAATGATTAATTTAGTTAAAAATTATACAAAAAATTTTATTCTTAATTTAGTTTACAAAAGAGTATTAAAAAGTAAACCTAAAAAAAAGTTTATTAAACTTTTCAATAAACCATTTTCAATTGCTGTTATTATTGATTCAAGTTTGAACATGAAGATAAATGATTTCAATTTTTTAACTGATGTTTTTTCAACTTCTGATCAAAACATAAGTTTTTTATGGTATAAATCATTCATTCTTCATGATTGTTCAAGCCATATAAGAATTGATGATAATGATATTAATTTTATAGGTAAAATTAACAAAGATTATAATTTGTTTTTTGATCGAAAATATGACGTGTTAATTAATGTTTATCAAAAAGATAATGTTATTATGAAATTATTAAGTCTTAAGGTAAAACATGATTTTTCAATTGGCTTTACTCCTGTTGATAATGAATTAAATGACATAGTTTTTGATTTTAGCCCACAAAATGTTAAAGTATTTAGTGTTGAGCTGTCTAAATATTTAAAAATAATATCTAAATAATGAATTTACAAGGTCATGGTGTTGCTGTTATTACACCTTTTGATAAAAAGGGATGTATTGATTTTTTTGCTCTTGAAAAACATCTAAATAAACTTATTTCATCTAATGTTGATTATTTAGTTATTCTCGGGACGACATCTGAGATTTCTACTTTATCTATTTTAGAACAAATTGAAATCTCTGAATTTACAGTTAGAATAAATAATAATAGACTTCCTCTGGTAATTGGAGTTGGAGGAAATGATACGTTGTCCATATCTCATAAATTAAACAAATTCAAACTTTCAAGCTTTCAATCGGTTTTATCTGTATGTCCCTACTATAATTCACCAAGTCAAATTGGGTTATTTGAGCATTTTAGTCAAATATCAACCAAATGTTCAATTCCAGTAGTAATTTATAATGTTCCTTCAAGAACAGGTTCAAACATAAAACCAAGCACTGTATTTCAATTATTAAAAAAGCATAATAATATTATTGGAATTAAAGAAGCTAACAGTAGCAATAATCAAATTGATGAATTATTGCATTTTTCTCCAAATAATTTTCAAATTGTTTCTGGAGATGATATTACAGCTGTTGATTCTATCTTAAAAGGCGCCGTAGGAGTTGTTTCGGTTATAGGCAATGCTTTCCCATCTAAAATAAATGAAGTGGTTAAGCATGCCCTCAATAACGAAACAAGATATGCCTTACAAAAGCATAATGAATTAAGAATGCTTATGAGTTTAATTTTTGAGGAGGGAAGTCCATCTGGAATTAAGGCTTTAATGAGTGAATTAGGTGTTTGTGAGAATAATTTAAGGCTTCCTCTCGTGCCAGTATCATTTAACTTACTTGAAGCAATTAAGTTTCAATTAAATTCTTTAACCTAAAATTAAACATATATTAGATTTTCTTTTTATTCTTTTATAACTAGAGTTTTGTTAATTTCGCATAATGATTAGTCTAAAAAAACATATAAAATATAGTTTTCTAATTTCAGTATTTACTTTTTTTGGTTGTAATGATTATCAGAAAATATTAAATAGTGAAGATATTACTGAAAAGTACCGTGCTGCCGAAAAATATTATAATGAGGGTGAGTATAGAAGAGCTAATCGACTTCTTGATCAAATTGAACCGAAATACAGAGGTAAGCCTCAAGCAGAAAGAGTAATTTTCTTTCTTGCAGATTCTTATTTTCAAACTAAGAGTTATTTGCTGTCTGCATACAAGTTTGAAGACTTTACAAAATCATATCCAAAAAGTGGGAGAATACAACAGGCACTTTTTTTAGAAGCAAAATCCTATTATCATTTGTCTCCTGAATATAGTTTAGATCAAGATGATACTAAAACAGCACTTGAGAAATTCCAAATATTTATTAATAAGTTTCCTAAATCAGAGTACTTAAGTGAGGCGAATGTTTTAGTAGTAGAACTTCAAACTAAATTAGAGAAAAAAGACTTTGAAGTTTCAAAACAATATTATACAATTAGAGACTACAAGTCTGCAATTAGATCACTAGACAATTTCATTGCGGAATATCCTGGAACATCATATAGAGAAGGTGCTATGTATTATGAGTTTTTAGCTACATATGAAATAGCAATTAACAGCGTTATAAACAAACAAGAAGAGCGTTTAAATGATTTGATAGTTCTTTATGACAATATCTTTCGTTACTACCCTGAGACAATTTATGAAGAAGATTTAAATCAAAAACACAATAATATAAATGATATTTTGAAGTCAATTCAAAATAAAACAACTAAATAAAATTATGACTAAATATAGAAATTCTAAAGCAGCATTAACTTCAAAGACCTATAATAGAGAATCAATTGAATCAGTTACTGAAAACATCTACGAAGCTTTATCAATTATTGCAAAAAGATCATCTCAAATAAACCTTGATATTAAAAAAGAATTACATGAAAAATTAGAGGAGTTTGCTACCCATAATGATAGTTTAGAGGAGATTTTTGAAAATAAAGAGCAGATTGAAGTTTCTCGTTTTTACGAAAGACTGCCTAAGCCTCATGCTATTGCTGTTGAGGAATGGTTAAATGATAATATTTATTATCGTAATACAGACGAACCGTCAGTTTAGTATGTTGTCGCTAGAATCCAAAAAAATCCTTTTAGGGGTTACGGGAGGTATAGCAGCATATAAAATACCTATTTTAGTTAGACTTTTAAAAAAAGCTGGTGCAGATATTCGTGTAATTTTAACGAGTTCAGCAAAAGACTTTGTTTCACCTTTAACACTTCAAGTTCTCTCTCAAAACCCTGTTTTATCAAATTTCACTAATGAAGAACATGATAATCCTCAATGGAATAATCATGTCGAACTAGGTAATTGGGCAGACATTTTTCTTATTGCACCCGCAACCTCAAACAGTTTGTCTTCTATGGCAAATGCTAAATGTAACAATTTACTTATTGCCACATATTTATCTGCATCTTGTCCTGTTTTAATTGCGCCGGCTATGGATTTAGACATGTATAACCATCCAGCAACAAAAAAAAATATTAAAAAATTATCTTCATACGGAAATATCATTCTTCCTGTTGGTGAAGGGTTTTTAGCAAGTGGCTTGCACGGTAAGGGGAGAATGATAGAACCTGAACAGCTATTAAAGAATGTGATTTCTTATTTCAATGGATCAAAACCATTATCAGGAAAAAAAATTCTTATTACAGCCGGTCCAACTTTTGAACCTATTGACCCAGTTCGTTATATTGGAAATTACTCATCTGGAAAAATGGGTTACGAGTTAGCCAAAGAAGCTATTAGGTTAGGAGGAAAGGTTAAATTAATAATGGGCCCAAATAGCCTTGATCTAGAAAGTTTTGAAGGTGACTTAATCAAGGTTGTTACTGCCTCTGAAATGTTTGAACAAGCTATTTCTAATTTTGAAGAATCCACAATTGTAATAGCTGCTGCTGCAGTAGCTGATTTTACTCCAAAAAACAAATTATCATCAAAAATTAAAAAAGAAGACAAATTAAGTAAGATTAATTTAATTCCAACAAAAGACATATTGTTTGAAATGGGCAGAATAAAGAAAGATCAACTCTTAGTTGGATTTGCGTTAGAGTCTAATGATGAAATAAATAATGCTCGTGAGAAGTTAAAAACTAAAAATCTTGATGCAATTATTTTAAATTCTTTAAATGATAAAGCAACAGGTTTTGGGTTTGATACAAATAAAATAACCTTTATTAAAAAAAATGGTACTTCAAAACCCTTCAAATTAAAAAGCAAATCAGATGTGGCAGCTGACATATTTAATGAAATTATTAATATAAATGAATAGATTTTTTTCTTTTTGTGTTTTATCTATTTTTTCAGTTAGTGTTTTTACTCAAGAGCTTAGATGTGAAGTAGTTGTTAATTCTGATTTAGTTAACCAAACTAACCAACAAGTATTTTCCACTCTCCAAAAATCAATTCAGGAGTTTATGAATTCCCAAGTATGGACGTCTCAGAAATGGAATTCAGAAGAGAGAATTAATTGTAGTTTAATTTTAAACCTTACAAGGTATAGCGACAATAATTTTGAAGGCACCCTTCAGGTTCAATCTCAAAGACCAATTTATGCTTCTAATTACAATAGTCCGATTTTAAATTTTCAAGACATTGATATAAGTTTTTCATATCAAGAGTTTCAACCTCTATTTTATAATTCAAATAAATATGATTCAAATTTAATTTCTATTTTAAGTTTTTATGCGTACATGATTATTGGTTTAGATTCAGACACTTTTAAGCTCCAGGGAGGTCAACTGTTTTATTCATATGCTCAAAAAATATCAAATTTGGCTCAACAAAGTAAAAATGATGGTTGGATTTCTACAGGTAATAGAAAAAACAGATACTGGTTAGTTGATTCAATTCTTTCCAATGCTTTTAAAGAATTTAGGACTACCAATTATCAATATCATAGAAAAGGACTTGACTTAATGACTTCAGATCAATTTACAGCTAAAACTAATATTGCTAATAGCCTATCAAATTTAAGTGAATTAAATAAACGTCGTCCTAATTCCTTTTTAATTCAATTGTTTTTCGATGCTAAATCTCAAGAAATAGTTAATATTTTTTCTGATGGCATTAAGATTGAGTTAGATGCTACAAAGCAATTATTGAGAAGGGTTGCACCTTTTTTTAATAATAAATGGAAGGAAATAAAGAGCTAAATTTTAATTTACTCATTATCTAACATATATTTAAAGTATAATTTTTTGTTTTGTTAAAAAAACTTTTTATATCAAACTTTGCAATAATCGACACTTTGAAGGTTTCATTTTCAAGTGGAATGACCTCAGTTACAGGCGAAACAGGTGCAGGTAAATCTATAATCCTAGGTGCTTTGTCTTTAGTTTTAGGGAAGCGTGCAGATCTAAGTTGTTTAAAAAACTCTGCAAAAAAATGTATTATTGAAGCTTCATTTGATATTTCCCTTTATAATTTGAAAGATTTTTTTGATTCTGAAAATATAGACTATGATAAAGAAACTATTTTAAGAAGAGAATTAATTCCATCTGGAAAATCAAGAGCTTTTATAAATGATACTCCAGTTAACCTTGATGTATTAAATAAAATTAGCACTAGTTTAATTGATATTCATTCTCAAAATGAAACCCAGACACTTTTTTCAAATTATTTTCAGTTTAAATTTCTAGACTCATTATCTAATAATATTCATAATATGAAGAATTTTAGAATTCAGTTTCTAGAATACAATTCATTAATTACATTATTCAAAAAGCTCTTGAATAGTAAAGAAGTTGGTTCAAAAGAATTAGATTATCAAAAGTTTTTGTTTAACGAGTTAGAAACTTTAAATTTAGAAACTAATACTTTAAGTAGAATAGAAGCAGAAGTAGCTGAATTAAGTAATATTAATTTAATAGAGAACAAACTCTCTTCATCTGTTGAATCAATTAATTCAGATGAAGATGGTATACTAAGTAGGTTATCTGATATTTTACATAACATTAAATCAATTGAAAAGTTTTCGCTAAAATTCAAAGATTATAATTATAGGATTGACTCTTTGTATACAGAGTTAAGAGATATTTTAAATGACTTTGAAAGTCACTTGACTTCTTTAGAGCCTAACCCGGAATTATTAAATGAAAAGAACTTAGAACTAGACAACTTATATTTAATTTTAAAAAAACATAATGTTTCAACAATAGAGGACTTAATCGTGATAAAAAACAGTTTAGCCACAGTATTTTTTGATTCAAATTCATTATCAAAAAAAATCAATGAAATAAAAAAACTAATTGATCTTAAAAAAGAATCGTTGTTAATTTTTTCCAAAAAAATTCATAGTAATAGGATTAAGGCAATTCCTAAGATTGAGAATGAATTAAAATCCCTTGTTTTAAAGCTAGGAATGAAAAATGCTAGTTTTAAATTGAATTTAATCGAGGTTAATGAATTCAATGAATTTGGAAAAGAAAAATTAGAACTTTTATTTTCTTCTAATATGGGGTCAAATCACAAGCCATTAAAAAAAACTGCATCAGGAGGAGAACTGTCAAGAATTATGCTTTCAATTAAATACTTGACTTCTAAGTTTCACAATCTTCCTACAATAATTTTTGACGAGATAGATGCTGGCGTATCAGGCTCTGTTGCTAATGAAATTGGAATGTTAATGAAGGATATGTCTAAATCAACTCAAGTTTTTACAATTACTCATATACCTCAAGTAGCGGCTAGAGGTAAGAATCATATTAAAGTTTTTAAACAAACTATTAAATCTGAGACTATTACTAATCTAAAAGAGTTAAACAGAATGGAAAGGGAAGATGAAATTGCTTTAATGCTTTCCGGAAAGAAAATGACAATCAGTGCGCAAGAACATGCCCGGGAGTTACTAGATTAATCTATCTTTAGATAAATAATTTTAATATGTCTTATAAAATTTTAGAAGGAAAGAAAGGAATTGTTTTTGGTGCTTTAGATCAAAATTCAATTGCATGGAAGACTGCTGAAGCTATTATAGAGGCAGGTGGTGAAATTGTGCTAACAAACGCTCCTGTTGCTCTTAGAATGGGAACTGTAAATGAGCTTGCTGAAAAAATAAATGCTCCCTTAATATCAGCTGACGCAACTTCTATATCGGATCTTGAAAATTTAATTAAAAAATCAATTAGTCATTTTGGGGGAAAAATAGACTTTGTTCTTCACTCAATTGGAATGTCTGTTAATGTAAGAAAAGGCAAACATTACACTGATTTAAATCACGACTGGATGACTAAAGGTTGGGATATATCAGCAGTATCCTTTCATAAACTTATGCAAACCTTATTTAAAATGAATGCAATGAATGAATGGGGAAGTATTATAGCATTGACTTATATAGCTGCTCAGAGAACTTTTCCGAATTATAATGATATGGCTGATAATAAAGCATATTTAGAATCTATAGCCCGTAGTTTTGGATATTTTTTTGGAAAGGAAAAAAAAGTTAGAGTAAATACTATTTCTCAATCACCAACATTAACTAAAGCAGGAGAAGGCGTGAAGGGGTTAGAAGGGTTTTTGAAATATGCTGAGAAGATGTCACCATTAGGTAATGCATCTGCTGAGGATTGTGCTAAATACACTGTAATGATGTTTTCTGATTACTCTAAGAAAGTCACATTACAAAATTTATTTCATGATGGAGGTTTTTCAAATGTGGGAGTAAGTCAAGACATTATAGACTCTCTTGATTGATTAAAATGTTATTTAATGGACCTTAATATTTTTAAAAATAGTTTATCAAACCCTTTAGCTAGAAAACAAAAAACCAAGGTGTTCTTAATTTTTATTTTAATCTCTTTTTTGTTTTGGGGTATCACGAAGTTTTCTAAAAATTATTCTGCACTTGTTTTTTTTGATGTTAAATATGTTAATACTCCAGATTTAATAGTTGTTGAGTCAAGTTATAAGATCATCGAAGGTTATATAAACACTTCGGGGTTTCAATTACTTCTTTACAGATTAATTCCAAAAAAAATAAAAGTTGACATTTCACTTGCAAATTTTAAAGAATCAAAAGGAATACTAGATTTAACATCTCAAAGAAGATCACTTGATGATCAAATATCAGGAAGCTTTCTTAGTTTTGAAAATGATCGATTATTTTTCAATTATTCTAAACTTACAAACAAAAAAGTAAAGGTTAGTGTTAATACAGATTTCATTTATTCTTTAGGATATAATAATATGAATGATGCTAGAGTCGAGCCAGATTCTGTTTATGTTTCAGGTCCAGAATCAATTATTAATAATCTAAATTTCATAAGCACTATCCTTATTAAAAAAGAAAACATATCAAATAACATAAAAACGATTGTATCTCTTGAAAACAAAGATTCACTTGTTAAAATAAGACCTAATAAAGTTCTTTTTCAAGAATCAATCAAAAGATTTACAGAAAAAGATTTTGAAATTTTTATAAATTTAATTAATGTACCTGATAGTATAGAAATTAAATTATTTCCTGAAAAAGTAAAACTTACAGCTTCTTTTCCAATTGATTTAATTGAAAAAGTTAAAAAAGAAAATTTTGAACTAGTTTTTGATTATTTATCAACTGAGAGCGGAAAGTTTGAAAGCGTTCCGATTGATCTAATTAATACTCCTGAGTTTTCTAGAAATGTTCGCTGGATTCCCAAGACAATCTCTTACCTCATTAAAAAATGAAAATTATTGGCTTAACGGGTGGGATAGGAAGTGGAAAATCTAAGGTTTTAACTTTTTTTCATAACAAAGGCATTCCTTGTTATAATTCAGATAAACAAGCTAAAGTTTTAGTTAATACAGATTTAAAGCTTAAAAGTGAAATAAAAAAATGTTTTGGTGATGAAATATATTGTTTTGACAAATTAGACTCCAAAGCTTTATCAAATAAAGTTTTTAATAATCCAGAGAATCTCAAATTATTAAATTCAATTATTCATCCAGTTGTTGCTAATGATTTTATTAAATACACAAATAATAATAAATCTTCAATAATATTTAAAGAGTCTGCTATTTTATTTGAATCAGAGAGCCATCTTTCATGTGATTATACTATTTTAATAACAGCACCAGTTAAAATAAGGATTGAAAGAGTTGTTAAAAGAGATTTAATTAATATAGATCAAGTTAAATTAAGAATTTCTAATCAATGGTCTGATGAAAAAAAATCTTTATTAGCAAATAAAATAATTCCAAATATAGAATGGAGTAAAACAGTTTTATTACTTGAAAAGTTGTTAATTGAAATAAAAAATCAATTTAATATTTTAGATTAACAATACATTAGGATATAATTTCTATTTTTTTAGTGACTTTTGTAAATAATATCTGAATTAATTTGAAGAAAGATTACTTTATAGTTTTAGTTTCACTGATGTTGCTCTCAATAATTGGAGTAATTGCAGTTCAAGCTTATTGGATTAAAACATCCTGGAACAACAAGGAGGAGGCATTCTCTTTAGCCGTCAATCAAGTGCTTGAGTCTGTATCTCTTGAAGTTCAAAATAGAGAGCTTAATGATTATATTTTGGCTTATGAACGCTTAATTGATTCTGTTGGTAAACCAGATGATTCAAATTTTACAGATGTTTTTTTGTTCCTTCCTGAAGAAAACACAACTAGCTTGTCAACTTTTTTTGCATATGGAATCTTACAAGAAGATTATAATATTGATGGTTCGAGTCTTGATCCTAGATTTGCGCAACTAGCTAATTTATCTGATTACAAAAATGTAAATACAACAGCTATAATAAGTAACGACGTCTTTGGTCGCGAAAATAACATGATAACTTCGGTTTCAAAATTAAAATCAGTTGAAAGAAGAAACCCTTTTGAAGTTGCAAAATACAGATCTATATTTATGCAATACATGGCAAACTTACCTATACATAAAAGAGTTAGCACTCAAGAGATTTTACTTTTGTTAAATAAAGGTCTCAATGATAAAAATATAAAAACTCCTTTTGAGTTTGGCGTTTATAATAATAAATTGGCTACTAGAGTTAAATTAAATAGCTATTCGGAAGAAGATAAAGGTCCTCGTTATGCAACTCCAATATTAGTTGATGACATAGGTAAAAGTCCTTATGAGTTAGTTGTATTTTTCCCCAAAAAAGAAAATTTTGTTCTTTCATCTTTAATTGGAGTAGCAGGACTGTCTATAATACTAACTTTATTTATTGTTTTAGTTTCATTTAGTGCATTGTATCAAATAATACAACAAAAGAAAATTGCTGTAATGAAAACTGATTTCATTAATAATATGTCTCATGAATTCAAAACTCCAATAGCAACAATAGGTTTAGCAATTGATTCAATATTAAATGTAAAAACAATAAATAAGCCAAAAAAAATTCAGGAATACACAAAAATGATTAAAGAAGAAAATAATAGAATGTTAAAACAAGTCGAAGATGTTTTAAGAATTTCTCAATTAGAAAGAGGAACCCTTCAAATTGAAAAAAAAGAAATTAACATTAATGAAGTTATAAGAAATGCTATTAGTCATGTTTCTCTTATAATAAAAAGTAGAAATGGTAAAATTGATATTAATTTAAATTCTGATTTGAACATTATTTATGGAAACATTAATCATTTAACTAATGTATTTGTTAATATTCTAGATAATGCCATTAAATATTCAACAAATTCTCCATTGATTAAAATAAATAGCTTTATTGATAAAAAAATAATAATGATAACTATTAAGGATAACGGAATAGGGATGGATTTAAATTCACAAAAATTAATTTTTCAAAAGTTTTATAGAGTCCAAACGGGAAACATTCATGACATCAAAGGTCATGGACTTGGTTTAACTTATGTCAAAAAAATCATTCAGGTTCATCAAGGGCAAATAAATCTTAAAAGTAAAAAAGGGATTGGTACAACATTTGAAATATCTATTCCCTTGATTTAAAATAAAAAACAAAAAATGGAAAACAAAAAAATTTTAATTGTTGAGGATGACCCAAACTTTGGAAGTGTTTTAAGAGATTACCTTTCTTTGAATAGCTATAAAATTTCACTTGCTAAAAACGGAATTGAAGGTTTTGAGAAATTTAAAAAAGATAATTTTGACTTATGTATTCTTGACGTTATGATGCCATATAAAGATGGGTTTACTTTAGCTAAAGAGATAAGAGAGAAAAGTAGCCAGGTCCCTATAATATTCTTAACGGCTAAAACTCTTAAAGAGGATGTTTTAAAAGGCTTTAAAGTAGGCGGAGACGATTATTTGTCAAAACCTTTTGATTCTGATGTCCTCTTAGCAAAAATCAAAGCAATTTTAAATAGACAAAAAGTTGTAGACACCCCTAATTCGGAAGAATTTCAATTTACAATAAGCGATTTTCATTTTAATTCAAAACTTAGATTATTATCTTTCAAAGATCATAATAATATTAAATTATCGCCTAAAGAAAATCAATTACTAAGACTCTTAGTTCTATACTTAAATGATTTAATGCCCAGAGAAGTTGCTTTAAATAAAATTTGGAGAGATGACAACTATTTTACTTCAAGAAGTATGGATGTTTATATAGCAAAACTTAGAAAATATTTAAGAAGTGACTCTAAAATTGAAATTGTTAATATTCATGGTGAAGGTTTTCGTTTGTTAGTTAAAGATTAATTTTTTCTAGGATGGAAATTTTTCATCACTGATTTTAAATATTTAGTATCCATATGTGTATAAATTTCAGTTGTTGTTATACTTTCATGTCCCATCATAACTTGTATAGTTCTTAAATCTGCTCCATTTTCAAGCAAGTGAGTTGCAAAAGAGTGTCTTAAAGTGTGAGGGCTAATAGTTTTATTAATTTGAGCTTGCTTACCGTATTTTTTAATTAAAGTAAAAATCATGGCTCTTGTTAGTTGTTTTCCATTCCTATTCAAGAACAAAACATCAGAATGTAATGGGTGAATTTTCCCAATAGACCTGTGTTTTTTTAAATAAACCTCAATACATCTTTTCGCATATTCTCCCAGGGGCACAAGTCTTTGTTTATTACCTTTTCCTATTACCTTTATAATATTTTCTTTAAAAAACAAACTTGATATTGTTAAGTTAACTAGCTCGCTTACTCTCAGTCCAGATCCATAAAGTGTTTCTGCTATTGCAATATTTCTATGACCTTGTGGTTCAGAAACACTTATTGTAGATAATAATTTTTCAACCTCAAGTACAGATAAAACTTCAGGTAATTTTCTTCCTAATTTTGGAGTTTCGATTAAATCTGTAGGATCATCTTTTCTAATATTTTCAAAATTCAAATAATTAAAAAAACTTTTTAATCCAGAAATTCTTCTTGCCATGGAGTGAGAGCTTTTATATTTAGCCTCCTCATATATGAAGGCTTGTATTTCATCGCTTTTTATGTTTTCAGGTTTTTTTTTATCTATATCTATCTCATAATATTCTATAAAAGCATCTATATCAAATAGATAATTTATTATAGAATTACTTGACAAACCTCTTTCAATCTTAAGATAGCTCTTATAGTTTTTTATTGCTGATTTCCAGATCATTAAATTTATTTAAAATTAATGGGTTTAGTAAAGAAAGTTAAATGTAGTATTTTTGTAAAAAGGAATTCAATGAAAATCTCAATTATTAATGGTCCTAATTTAAACTTATTAGGTAAAAGAGAACCAAATATCTATGGTTCTGTAACTTTTGAGGAATATTTAAAATCCTTAAAAAAAGAGTTTTCTAATATAGAATTCGATTATTTTCAATCTAATATTGAAGGAGAAATCATTGATCAGCTTCAAAAAGTTGGTTTTTCAAGTGATTCTGTATTATTAAATGCAGCTGCATATACTCACACCTCAGTTGCTATAGGAGATGCAATTAAAGCAATTGACACACCAGTTATTGAAATACATATTTCAAATACTTTTTCAAGAGAAGATTTCAGACATCAGTCATTCATAACTCCTGTTGCTAAGGGATTGATTATAGGTTTTGGAATAGATAGCTATAGACTAGGAATATTAAGTCTAATAAATCAAGTTAAAACAAAATAGCTTTAGTAATAAAAACAACAGTACTACTGATTGCAAAGCTAATTATAAGAAGTCCTTCCCAATACGAAGATCTTATTCCCCATATTTTCCACATTTTATCAATTGTTGTCTCTTTAAAATATTTTATTGAAATTTTATAAAAAATCATAGTTGACATTATAAATGTAATTATGAAAAGTATTATTAATTCCATTTATAGGTTGTATTTAAAACCTTACTAAAGGTGAATAACTTCTCCATAAGCTGCTGCTACAGATTCCATTACTGCCTCACTCATAGTTGGATGGGGATGGACTGTTTTTAGTACTTCGTGACCAGTAGTTTCAAGTTTTCTCGCCAAAACAGCTTCAGCTATCATATCAGTCACTCCAGCACCAATCATATGGCATCCTAACCATTCACCATATTTAGCATCAAAAATGACTTTTACAAATCCCTCAGTGCTACCACTTGCTTGAGCTTTTCCAGATGCTGAGAAAGGAAATTTTCCAACCTTAATTTCATGTCCTTTATCCCTGGCTTGGGCTTCAGTTAAACCAACTGATGCAATTTCTGGATAAGAATAAGTACATCCAGGAATATTTCCGTAATCTAAAGGTTCAACATTTTGACCAGCAATTTTTTCAACACATAGTATTCCTTCTGCAGAGGCAACATGTGCAAGGGCTTGTCCTTTAGTTATATCTCCAATTGCATAATGATCTGGTATGTTTGTTTGATAAAAATCATCAACCAAAATCTTATCTTTATCTGTAACTATTCCAACATCTTCTAGACCGATATTTTCAATATTAGATTTAATTCCAACTGCTGATAGAATAATATCTGCTTTTAAAACTTGTTCTTCTTTTCCATTTTTAATAGTTGCACTTACAAGCTTGCCTTTTGTGTCAGCTTTAATTAATTCTGAGCTAGTTAATATTTTTATTCCATTTTTTTTAAAATTTACTTCCAAAGCTTTCGATATTTCTTCATCTTCAACAGGAACAATTCTATCTAAGTATTCAACAATAGTAACTTCTGAACCCATGGCATTATAAAAATAAGCAAATTCAATTCCGATAGCTCCTGATCCAACTATTATTATTTTTTTTGGCTGTGTTTTTAATGTCATTGCTTGTCTATACCCAATTATTTTTTTTCCATCCTGAGGTAGGGCAGGAAGAACTCTAGATTTGGCACCAGTAGCAATTATTATATGATTACCCTGTAAATTAATAGTTTCCCCGTTTTTTTTCTCTACAGAAACTTTTTTTCCTGTATTTATCTTTCCATAACCTTCAATTACATCAATTTTATTCTTTTTCATTAAAAAACTCACACCTTTACTCATGCCAGATGCAACATTTCGACTTCTATTTACAACAGCATTAAAATCTTTATCATAGTCTTTGATAATTAACCCATAGTCCTTAGCATGTTTTAAATAGTCAAAAACTTGTGCAGATTTAATTAGAGCTTTTGTTGGTATACAACCCCAGTTTAAACATACTCCTCCAAGACTTTCTTTTTCTACAATAGCAGTTTTAAAACCAAGCTGAGAAGCTCTAATCGCAGTTACATAACCTCCAGGACCACTACCTAATACGATTATATCGTATGATTTCATGTTTTATTTTTTATTTTTTCAATATCATTTTTTAAGCCTTCCACAGTTGCCTTTAATTGTATTACCATACTCAGAGCACCTAAACCAAAAACAAATCCAATAACACCTATAGCTTCCATAAAATAATTTTAAACAAATGTACTTAAAAATAGTTTCTTTTACTTGAGCTTTGAATCAGGTTTAAATTCTATACTTGCAGAATTAACACAGTACCTTTTTCCTGAATTTGTTGGACCATCTTCAAAAACATGACCTTGATGTGATCCGCAAGTCGAACAAAGGATTTCAGTTCGAATCATACCATGTGTTGTGTCTTTTATATACTCTATTGAGTCAGGCAAAGAACTATCATAGCTTGGCCAACCACACCCACTTTCGAATTTAGATTTACTTTTATATAATTCTTGTTTACAGCTTTTACATAGATAAACTCCCTTCTCAAAATGAGTATTGTATTTTCCACTAAAAGGATTTTC
This sequence comes from Candidatus Marivariicella framensis, assembly GCF_982709265.1. Taxonomy (NCBI): domain Bacteria; kingdom Pseudomonadati; phylum Bacteroidota; class Flavobacteriia; order Flavobacteriales; family Flavobacteriaceae; genus Candidatus Marivariicella; species Candidatus Marivariicella framensis. The sequence continues at coordinate 60,794 of NZ_CEXPNT010000009.1, forward strand.
AGTGCCTTTTTCTCGCATTATTTTATACTCTTCAGGAGATAGTATTTTTTTCCAATCTTCATTACTTCTTTCAAAGGAATACTTTTTATTGATCATTTATTTGGAATAAAGGTTAGTGCCGCTGAGTTTATACAGTGTCTTTTACCGGTAGTTTTTTTAGGACCATCATTAAAAAGATGGCCTAGGTGACCTCCACATGATGAACATTTTAGTTCTGATCTTGGATAACCTAGCTTATAATCAACATCAAACTCTATGTTTTTTTTTATTCCTCTATCAAAGCTTGGCCAACCAGATTTTGAATCGTATTTATAATTTGATTCATATAAAGGGGCTTTACATGCGGCACAAATATATAATCCATTATCATAATTTTTATCGTGCTTTCCTGAAAACGCTCTTTCTGTTCCAGATTGTCTTAGAACGAAATATTGGAGTGAGGTTAATTCATCTTTCCATTGTTCATCCGTTTTATCAATTTTATATTTGACAATTGAAGAATCATTACTTTTTTTAGTAGCTGTTTGAGAGTTACAGCTAACTCCAATAATTAATACAAAAAGAACAAAATATTTTTTCAAAACTTTTTTTTCAAAACTAATCTTTATAGTAATTTTTTCAATCATTTAATTTATTTATTTTCTAATTTTAGAAAACTAAACCTAAAATTTAAAACTATTTCTTTAATTTTAAAACATTACTTTGTGAGAAATTAACTAACAAAAAATGTTTTCAAAAACAATTCCGTTAGAAAAAGGAAGTAAGAAACTTATAAACGCCTGGGCTTCATATGACTGGGCTAATTCAGCCTACTCTCTTGTGATTTCTTCAGCAATTTTTCCAATATATTACGGCTCTTTATTTAGTGAGATTAAAACCATAAGTTTTTTCGGATCTCAAATAAAGTATTCAGCTATGATTAGCTTTATTACAGCTTTTGCATTCATAGTAATTTCAGTTATTACCCCTATTCTTTCTGGCGTTGCTGATTATATTGGTGACAAGAAGAAATTTATGAGGTTTTTTGTTTTTTTAGGATCAATTTCATGCATCGGATTGTATTGGTTTGATCTAAACACGATATACTTAGGTTTAACCTTTTATTTTTTGACTTTGATTGGTTTTTGGACAAGTGTAACTTTTTACAATTCATACTTGCCTGATATAGCTTATCCTGGTCAACAAAACAGAGCTAGTGCTAGAGGATATTCGATGGGTTACATAGGTAGTGTTATTTTATTGCTCTTTAACCTATCTATGGTTATGAATCCAGACTTTTACGGGATAACTGGAACAAAAACTGAAGCTTCAATGATTGCAATGAAATATTCTTTTATTTCTGTAGGAATTTGGTGGGCTCTTTTTAGTCAAATTTCATTTTTTTACCTTCCAAAGGGTAATCACAGTAATAAAATAAGTAAAGATGTTTTTTGGAATGGATTCAAAGAGTTGAAAATAGTTTTAGATCAACTAATGGACAATTTAAGGTTAAAGCGGTTTTTAATTGCTTTTTTTCTTTATAGCATGTCTCTTCAGACTGTTTTATTAATTGCTACTTATTTTGGCGAAGCAGAGATTCAATGGGCTAATTCTACCGAAAAAACTATAGGATTAATTGTTAGTATATTATTAATTCAAATTGTTGCAATATTTGGTGCAATAATTACAGCAAGAGCATCTGAACGTTTCGGAAACCTTCCTGTTTTAATTGTTATTAATATAATTTGGGCACTTCTTTGTATTAGAGCTTTTTATATCCATACTCCTGCTGATTTTTATTTGATAGCTGGTTTTGTGGGTATGGTTATGGGTGGGTTACAATCACTTTCAAGAGCCACTTATTCAAAGTATATTCCATCCACAAAAGACACTGCATCTTTTTTTAGTTTTTATTCAGTAACTGAAAAAGTTGCTATAATAATTGGAATGATAATGTTTGGAGCTGTTGACCAAATAACTGGGAGCATGAGAAATAGTATATTGTTTTTTGCACTATTTTTTATTGCTGGAGTTATCCTTCTTCTTCGAGTTCCCAAGCTTCAAGATTAATTTTAAATTATATAAAAATTTTTTTATTTAAGTTCTTGGCACAACTATTGAAATTGTATTTAATAAGACTGGTTATTATATGATAGGCTATATTCAATCTATGATGATTAGTAATTTAAATGACACATTGACACTAAATTAATATGGCAAAATCACCTTATACAAGTTTTGACAGTTTTTCTCTTCGTGAAATAGAATCAGAAGCAGAACTAATTCCTCTTATGACTGCAGAAGATGAGGAGGCATTAAATAAAGAAGCTTTACCAAGTTCAATTCCAATTTTACCTTTAAAAAACACTGTTTTGTTTCCGGGTGTTGTAATTCCAATTACAGCAAGCAGAGACAAGTCAATTGAATTAATCAAAGATGCTAATAAAGGAGATAAAGTCATTGGTGTGGTAGCTCAAAAAGATCAATCTACAGAAAACCCTGAATTAAAAGATATTTATGATCTTGGAACCGTAGCTCAAATTTTAAGAGTGTTGAAAATGCCTGACGGTAATACCACAGTCATTATTCAGGGTAAAAAAAGATTTCAGATTGATGAAATCATTACTGACAAACCTTATTTTAAAGCTAAGATTAAATCTGTAGAGGATATATTAAATAGCTCTAATAATAAGGAGTTTTTGGCCGTAGTTGATTCAATTCGTGATCTTGCCCTTCAAATAATTCAGGAAAATCCAAATATTCCATCCGAAGCATCATTTGCAATAAAAAATATTAATAGTAATTCTTTTTTAATAAATTTTGTTTCCTCTAACATGAACCTTTCGGTAAGTGATAAACAAGAAATATTATCACTAACAAGTTTGAACGAAAGAGCCTTAATATGTTTAAAATTCATGAATAGTGAATATCAGAAACTTGCATTAAAAAATGATATAAGATCAAGGGTTCGTTTAGATATGGATCAACAGCAAAGAGAATACTATTTAAATCAACAATTAAAAACTATTCAGGAAGAGTTAGGTGGTATTTCATATGAAGAGGAGGTAGATGAGTTGAAAGAACGTTCTAAAACTAAAAAATGGAGCAAAGATGTAAATGAACATTTTAACAAAGAGTGGGGTAAATTACAAAGAATGAGCCCTCAGGTTGCTGAATATTCAGTTCAGAGAAACTATTTAGAGCTTATCTTAGATTTACCATGGGATGAATTTTCAATAGATAAATTTGACCTTAAAAAAGCACAAAGAATCTTAGATAGAGATCATTATGGTCTTGATGAAGTAAAAAAACGTATTATAGAATATTTAGCAGTACTTAAGCTAAGAAATGACATGAAGTCTCCTATTTTATGTCTTTTTGGTCCTCCAGGAGTAGGTAAAACCTCGTTGGGGAAATCAATTGCAGAATCTCTAGGCAGGTCATATGTAAGAATTTCATTAGGAGGAATGCGAGATGAGTCTGAAATAAGAGGGCACAGGAAAACATATATAGGCGCTATGCCAGGAAGAATAATTCAGAGTTTAAAAAAAGCAAAAAAATCTAATCCAGTTTTTGTTTTGGATGAAATTGATAAATTAACTCAAGGATCTCAAGGAGATCCATCTGCTGCACTATTAGAAGTTCTAGATCCTGAGCAAAATAATTCATTTTATGATAATTTTTTAGAAATGGGATATGACTTATCTAAAGTTATGTTTATTGCCACTGCTAATAGTATGGCTTCTGTTCATCCAGCTCTTAGAGATCGAATGGAGAGTATAAATGTTAGTGGCTACACTATTGAGGAAAAGATTGAAATAGCACACAAACATCTTTTACCTAAACAGTTAAATGAGCATGGTTTAAGTAAAAATCATTTGAATTTAAAAAGGACAGTTATTTCAAAAATAGTAGAGAGCTATACAAGAGAGTCAGGAGTAAGAGGATTAGATAAGCAGATGGCGAAAATGACAAGATATGTTGCTAAATCAATTGCTTTAGAGGAAGATTATAATGCTTCTCCTGCTTTAGCTGATCTTTCAAAGATACTAGGAACAGAAAAAGTTAATCGTGATCTTGCCGAAAACAATCATGTTGCAGGAGTGGTAACCGGACTAGCTTGGACAGCAGTTGGTGGTGATATTCTTTTCATAGAATCTTCTATTTCTAAAGGAAAAGGAAATCTTGGAATAACTGGAAACTTGGGAAAAGTAATGAAAGAATCTTCTACTATTGCTTTGGAATTTATAAAATCAAATTCTCAAAGACTTGGAATTGATCATTTTCCTTTTGATAAATATAATATACATATCCACGTTCCAGAAGGAGCAACACCTAAGGACGGTCCTAGTGCAGGAATCACAATGTTGACCTCTTTAATGTCTTTGTTTACCCAAAAACGTGTCAAGAAAAGTTTAGCAATGACCGGTGAAATAACTCTAAGAGGTAAGGTTTTACCTGTAGGGGGTATAAAGGAGAAAATATTAGCAGCTAAACGATCAAAAATTAAAGAAATAATTTTGTGTGAACAAAATAAAAAAGATATTGATGAAATTAAACCAAGTTATTTAAAAGGTTTAAAATTTCATTACGTTAAAGACATGATTGATGTTTTACTTATTGCAATCACTGATAAATCAGTAGTTAATGCTAAAAGATTATTAGAAATTAAAAAATGAAAAAAATAATTGCAATTGACGGGCATGCTGCTACTGGTAAAAGTAGTCAAGCAAAAAAAATTGCAAATTTTTTTGGTTACAATTACATCGATACGGGGGCTATGTATAGGGCAGTTACTTATTATTGTATCATTAGTGATTTGTTAAGTGAGCCCATTAATGTTAGAACTATTATAGAAAGACTTAATAAGATTAATATTGAATTTAAAATTTCAAATAAATCTCAGATAATATTATTAAATGGCAATGATGTTGAACCCTTTATAAGGAAAATGGATGTTGCAGAGAATGTAAGTAAAATAGCTGGAATTCCTGAAGTCAGATCTTTTTTAGTTAAAATTCAGAGACAAATTGCAATAAAAAATAATGTTGTAATGGATGGTCGTGATATAGGAACAGTTGTTTTTCCAAATGCTAAAAACAAATTTTTTTTAACTGCTTCTCTTGAAATTAGAGCAAAACGAAGATTTGAAGAATTAAAATCTAGTAATGAAACTATTATTTATTCAAAAGTATTAGAAAATGTTAAAATAAGAGATTATGAGGATTCGTCTAGATTAGTTTCTCCTTTAAAGCCAGCTAAAGATGCAATTATAGTCGAAACTTCAAACTTGACTGAAAATGAAGTTTTTGAAAGATTAATTTCTTTAATTAATGGATAATTAATAATAAAAATATTAATTTTGGCATCTTAAAGTTCTTTAAAAGATGTTAACTAGAAGACACATACGCATTAAAGTAATGCAATCGTTATATTCGATTTCACATGAAGGGAAGCAAAACCTTAATGATCAATTAAATTTTTATACTGAAAGCGTCAAAAAGTCTTTTGACCTCTACTATTTATTAATATCTATTTACAAAAATATTTATGTTTATGCTCAAAATAATATTGAGCTTGAAAAAAAGCTGCAATATGAACTACCTGATCCAATAGCAGAAAAAATTGTTAATAATCCATATTTTAAATTTCTTTGTGAACATAAAAACATTTCAGATTATATTAAAAAGAGAAAAATAAATAATTGGAATTTAGACTCAGAATATATAAATCAATTTTATATTGATTTAACATCTAGACCTTTGTTTGTAGATTACTTTCCAGGCTTAAACAATGAGGACGATAGTTTGTTTTGTGTAAATTTTTTCAAAGAGTGTGTAGCTCAATCAGATAAATTATATGACTATTTAGAGGATAAACAATTGACATGGATCGATGACTTTCCAGTAGTTAACACATACATTCTAAAACAAATTAAATCTTTAGACATTGAAAAATCCAAAAAAATGAATTTCCCATTTTTTAATCTTCAATCAGAGGAAACTACTTTTGGCATTGATATGTTAAATAAAGTAATCTCAATGAGTGATTTATTAGAATCTGAAATTAAAGGAAAAACTCCTAACTGGGACTCTGACAGGATTGCAGATATAGATTTTATATTATTAAAAATGGCTATTTCAGAACTTTTATATTTTGAAGAAATACCTGTTAGGGTAACAATTAACGAATATTTAGAAATAGCTAAAGATTATTCAACACCAAAAAGTAATATTTTTATTAATGGTGTACTTGACAACATTTCTAAAGATTTTGATAAAAAGGGGAGATTAAACAAAGCGGGTAGAGGTTTATTGTAAGGAATTTTATTTACTTTTGATTTAGAAATACTTAATTTATAACTCATGAAAAATATTTTTTACTCAATCTTAGCAATATCTTTTATAACTACATCTTGTGGTGAAAGTGCTGCCAAAAAAGTTAATCAAGATAACGTTCAGGCTACTGAGGTTCAAGCTCAGGCTAACACTTCAAACTCCCCAGTAATGACTTTTAGTAATTTGTCACATGATTTTGGGAATATAAATGAAGGAGATGTCGTTACAACAACATTTTCATTTACTAATACCGGTAAGAGTGATCTTATAATTGTTGATGCTCGTGGAAGTTGTGGTTGTACTGTCCCTCAATATCCTAAAAATGTACCAATTGCTCCAGGAGCTAAAGGTGAAATTTTAGTTAGTTTTGATTCAAGTAACAAACCCAGTTTACAGCAAAAAGCCGTTACTATATCTGCTAACACTGAAAGTGGAAGAGAGATGCTAAGGATTAAAGCAATGGTTACTCCAGATCCAATTAAAGAACAACAAAGACAAGCTCAAGCCAAGGCACGTCAAGCTCAAAATTAATAAATGCAGGGAGGATTTTCAGAACAATTACCCTTTTTACTATTAATGCTAGTAGTTTTTTTCTTTTTTATCATCTTGCCTCAAACAAGAAGACAAAAAAAAGAAAAAAACTTTATGAACAACCTTAAAAAAGGTGATCGTATTATTACTAAAAGTGGAATTCACGCTAAGGTTGTTGAGTTAAATGACAAAGACAATACTTGTACTATAGAAACCCAGGCAGGTAAACTTAAAGTTGAGCGCTCTTCAATTTCATTAGAAATGAGTGCTAAGCTTACAAAAAGTTTATCAAAAAAGTAGTTAAACTCCTGTTTTTAGGAGTTTTTTAAAATCAGGATTGATGTCTTATGTATAAGAATATCCTAAAACCTTTTTTGTTTTTATTTGACCCAGAATGGGTTCACCACTTTGTCTTTAAATTAATTAAAGTGGTTCATTTTATCCCATTAGTTGGTATAATAATTAGATGGGTCTATGTAATAAACCACCCTAAGTTAAATCGTAATGTTTTTGGTTTAAATTTTAAAAGTCCAGTAGGTTTAGCAGCCGGCTTTGATAAGGATGCTAAACTATATAAAGAATTAAATAACTTTGGTTTTGGATTTATAGAAATTGGAACTGTAACACCAAAAGGTCAATCAGGTAATCCAAAAAAAAGGTTGTATAGATTGTCTGAAGACAATGGGCTTATTAACAGAATGGGCTTTAATAATGAGGGAGTTAAAGCCGCAGTTAGTAGACTAAAGACAAATAAAAATGTATTAATAGGAGGTAACATTGGTAAAAATAAAAACACACCTAATAATAAAGCAATAGATGATTATATATATTGTTTTGAAATTCTTTTTGAATATGTAGATTATTTCGTTGTTAATGTTAGCTCGCCAAATACTCCAAACCTGAGAGCTCTTCAAGCTAAAGAACCATTAACAAATATTTTGAATGGTTTACAAAATTTAAATAGTCAAAAAAAGAATAGAAAACCTATTTTATTAAAAATATCCCCTGACCTTAATGAAAGCCAGTTGATTGATATTATTGATATTATTAATCTAACTAAGATTGATGGAGTTATTGCTTCAAATACAACGTTAGACAGAAATGGATTAACATCAAATAATAAAGATGAATCGGGTGGTCTTAGTGGAAAACCTTTAGCTGAAAAAAGTACTAAAATTATACGATTTTTATCAGAAAACAGTAAAAAAAGTTTTCCGATTATTGGTGTAGGGGGGATACATACTCCTGAGGACGCTCATGAAAAAATAAATGCTGGAGCTGATTTAATTCAGCTTTACACTGGCTTCATATATGAAGGACCAGGAATAGTAAAAAAAATAAATAAGTCCCTTATTCAAAATAATTAAAACTTTCTCCTGGTTTTATTTTTTGAATAGTTTCATAAATTAATTTTATTACATTTTCAACATCCTCTTTTTGAACCATTTCAACTGTAGTGTGCATATACCTTAAGGGCAACGATATTAAAGCTGAAGCCACCCCACCATTGCTGTAAGCAAAAGCATCGGTGTCAGTACCTGTATATCTTGATGATGCAAGCCTTTGGAATGGGATTTTATTTTTTTGTGCAACAGAAATAATTCGTTCTCTCAATTTATTGTGAACGGCAGGAGCATATGAAATTACAGGACCATTACCAATTTGAATTTCACCTTGTTCTTTTTGATTTATCATTGGGGTTGTTGTATCATGACAAACATCAGTAACAATTGCAACATTAGGTTTAATCGTTTGAGTAATCATTTCTGCACCACGAAGCCCAACTTCTTCTTGAACTGAATTTGTTATATATAAACCAAATGGCAATTTTATTTTATTTTCTTTAAGTAATCTAGCAACCTCGGCTATCATAAAACCTCCAGCTCTATTGTCAATAGCTCTACATACAAACTTGTTTTTATTCAATATTTGAAAAGTATCAGGGTAAGTTATTACACATCCGACATGCACTCCCATTTTTGCAACTTCTTTTTTGTCTTTTGCTCCAATATCAATAAATATATTATCCAATTTCGGCACTTCTTCTTTTCCAACTTTACGAGTGTGTATTGCAGGCCATCCAAATACTCCTTTTATAATTCCATTATCAGTATGAATATTAACCCATTTAGATGGAGCAATTTGATGATCACTCCCGCCATTTCTAATAACATAAATTAATCCATTATCAGATATATAATTAACATACCATGATATTTCATCAGAATGACCCTCAATTACTACTTTGTATTTAGCCTCAGGATTAATAACACCAACAGCTGTTCCATAAACATCAGTAATAAAATCATCTACATATGGTTTTAGATACTCCATCCATATTTTTTGACCATTAGCTTCATAACCTGTAGGAGCTGAGTTGTTTAAATATTTTTCTAAAAAATCAATTGACTTCTGATTTAAAACTTTCATTTATGTATATTTTAATTGAAGACTAAAATAATAATTAATGATCATTAAACTGTTTGAAAATATCAGTTTTTATACCTTTGGAATTTATGAATAATAAGATTATATATATATATATATTACATGTAACAATTTGTTGGTCACAATCCACTGAAATTGAAAAATCATTATTTGTAGTCGGAGAAGATTCTATTCCGAGCTCATCAATAAACTTAAAGGAAGTGATTGTTTACCAACCCCTTACGTTTAACTCCTATGATGCTGCAAAAAAGTATGCAATATTACGAAACAGAACTTATAAAGTTTATCCCTATGCTAAACTAGCTAGTGAACGTCTTCAGGTTTTAAATAGTAGACTTGAAAATATTAATAATAAAGGTAGAAAGAGAAAGTATTTAAAGCGTTTAGAAAAATTTATTTATGAAGAATTTGAGCAGGATTTAAAAAAACTTTCACGATCGCAGGGTAAAATATTAATTAAATTGGTTCATCGACAAACAGGTGAGACCACTCATAAATTAATCAAAGAACTAAGGAATGGGTGGAGAGCAACAATATATCAGGCAACAGCTTCTTTTTTTAAACTATCACTAAAGGAAACGTACGATCCAAAAGAAAATTATCAAGATTATTTAATTGAAGATATTTTACTTCGGGCTTTTTCTTCAGGTAAATTAGTTGAACAACCTACAGCTTTAGAATATGATTTAGATGAATTATATTATATCTGGAAGAGTAAATTGGATTTGAATAAAACTGAAACTCCTGGTCAGGTTAAATACAAGTTGATTAATTAAATTACCGTCTTGAATTTAGTTTTGATAATAGCCTAAGAATCTCTAAATAAAGCCAAATTAGAGTTACTAAGAGTCCAAAAGCTCCATACCATTCCATATATTTTGGAGCATTTTTTTCAGCTGCTTCTTCAATAAAATCAAAATCTAAAACTAAATTAAGTGAAGCAATTACAATTATTATTAAACTAAACCCAATACTCATAAGTGAAGCGTTAGTTGGATCCATAACTCGCATGCTTGAGCCAAAAAAACTCATAATCATATTTACAAAATAAACGATCATAATTCCTCCAGTTGCAGCAGCTACTCCTAGCTTAAAATTCTCTGTTGGTTTAATTAAACCTGATTTGTATGCCATTAATAAAGATAAGAGTATTCCAACTGTTATAAATATAGCATTTGTTACAATTCCATCATAAACGCTATTATACATGTAAGAAATACCTCCTAACAAACCACCTTCTAAAATCGCATAAATTGGAACTGTTATAGGAGCCCATTCTTTTTTAAAAATTGTAATTATCCCAGTAATCAAACCTCCTATTCCAAATAAAATTAGCATTGCAGAGCTAATACTAGTGAATGTATAATATCCGGAACCAACTAAAAGAATTAAACTCAAAGCAGTCTTATTAACAGTACCTTCAATGGTCATTGTTTCTGAAGATAAACTAGTAGAGTTAAATGAGCTTTTCTTTAATACTGGATTACCTGATCTATAGGAAAGATGTCTATTCATAATTTTAAATTAATTAGGATTTAAAAGCGTTAATTATAAAAATAATCCAACCAATAATTAAAAGTGTTCCACCAATAGGCGTTATAGGACCTAACCATTTTAAATTAAATTTTATTAATGATTGAAGTGATAGTAAAAAAATACTAAATGAAAAAAGTAAAGTTCCACTTATAAAAAATCTATAAATCCATTTTTTACCTTCCATTGGCAGTGCCGATATAATTAATATTGCAAGACCGTGATACATTAAATATCTTACACCTACTTCAAAAGATTGAAGAGCAGATTCTTCTAAATACTTTTTCAACAAGTGACTTCCAAAAGCACCAAAAATAACTGATAATAAGGAAAAAATACCACCAAACACTCTAAATTTATCCATCGAAATTTATTCGTTTTTGACAAATATAAACAAATCTATAATGATGAATTTATAGTTTAGATAGTAATTTTTTTAAGCGGTTTAAACCTTGAGTTCTTGCGTTCTTATTTAGTTCAGAAGCATCAATGTTTTCTCCTGCTCTAAAAAACCCATGCCCAGCTCCATCATAAATCACGGGCTCGTAAAAGCTTTTAGCTTTCTTCATGGCAGAAACACTATTTTCTATTGTTGCATTTACCCGATTATCATTACCACCATAGAAACCATATATAGGAGCAGTTATATTTTTATAATCAATTTCATTTTTTGGTCCAGTTCCATAACAAACAAAAGCCGCTGAAATTGATGAATTGTTAGTTGCGTATTTAAATGTTTGACTGCCTCCCCAACAAAATCCGATAACAGCAACTTTACCATTGGCTGAATCAATATTTTTTCCATACTTAAAAACAACATCTAAATCTGATGTCACTTTTTCAGGAGAAAGGTCATAGATTGCTGTCCTAGCTTGATCTGAGTTTTTAAAACTTGTGGTTCCTCCTCCATCTGGAGCAGTGCCTGATAATAAATCAGGAGCTAATACGATATATCCCATTTCTGCAATCTGATCAGCCATACTTCTTGCCCAATAATTAAGACCTCTATTCTCATGAATTAAAATAATTACTGGAACTTTTTTGGCTACTTCAGGAAATACTATGAATGTATTAATCTCTTCCCCATTGTTATTAACTAGCTTTTTCCATTCATGATGACGCGGAGAATCTTCTAAACGTTGAATAAAATCTTGAGAAAAGATATTAATTGGAATAAAAAAAAGAATAATTAAATATTTCATAAAAGTAATTTTATAGTAAATATAATTATAAAATCATCTAAATTTGCACTGTG